>NZ_JBHJTL010000002.1:0-218684 GCF_042264065.1 Streptomyces sp. NPDC056222
GAACAGCCCCCGCCGGGTACGCCCGGCGGGGGCTGTTCCGTTCGGCACGAAGGGCCGCACCTGATTGTTCGGTGGCGTCCAACCCCCGGTAGGTGCGGCCCTTCGGCCTGTTCGGTGTCGCGGCGTCACACCGCGATGGCGACCTCCGCGAGACCACCCTGCTGCGCCACGACCTGGCGGTCGGCGGTGCCGCCGGGAACCAGGGCGCGAACGGTCCAGGTGCCCTCGGCCGCGTAGAAGCGGAACTGGCCGGTGGCGGAGGTCGGGACCTCCGCGGTGAACTCGCCGGTCGAGTCCAGGAGGCGGACGTAACCGGTGACGGGCTGGCCGTCCTTGGTCACGAAGCCCTGGATGGTGGTCTCACCGGGCTTGATCGTCGAGGCGTCGGGGCCGCCGGGCTGCGCACCACACATGTCTTCTGTCCTTACGGTCGGGGAGGTCCGGGGAGGGGTCCGGAGACTTACTTGTTGGCGCCGAGCTCGATCGGCACACCGACGAGGGAGCCGTACTCGGTCCACGAGCCGTCGTAGTTCTTGACGTTCTCGACACCGAGCAGCTCGTGCAGCACGAACCAGGTCAGCGCGGAACGCTCACCGATGCGGCAGTAGGCGATGGTGTCCTTCGCCAGGTCGACCTGCTCGTCCTCGTAGAGGGCCTTGAGCTCGTCGTCCGACTTGAAGGTGCCGTCGTCGTTGGCGTTCTTCGACCACGGGATGTTGCGGGCGCTCGGCACGTGGCCGGGGCGCTGCGACTGCTCCTGCGGGAGGTGGGCCGGGGCGAGCAGCTTGCCGGAGAACTCGTCGGGCGAACGCACGTCGACCAGGTTCTGGGCGCCGATCGCGGACACGACGTCGTCGCGGAAGGCGCGGATCGAGGTGTCCTGGGCCTTGGCCTTGTACTCGGTGGCCGGGCGGGCCGGCACCTCGGCGACGAGGTCGCGGGAGTCGAGCTCCCACTTCTTGCGGCCGCCGTCGAGGAGCTTGACGTCCTGGTGACCGTAGAGCTTGAAGTACCAGTAGGCGTAGGAGGCGAACCAGTTGTTGTTGCCGCCGTAGAGGACGACCGTGGTGTCGTTCGCGATGCCCTTGGCCGAGAGGAGCTTCTCGAAGCCCTCCTGGTCGATGAAGTCGCGGCGGACCGGGTCCTGCAGGTCCTTGGTCCAGTCGATCCGGATCGCGTTGCGGATGTGGTTCTTCTCGTACGCCGAGGTGTCCTCGTCGACCTCGACGATCGCGACCTGCGGGTTGTCGAGGTTCGCCTCGACCCAGTCGGCGTCTACCAGGACGTCGCTGCGGCTCATGCTTTTCTCCTCCGGGGCAGTGTTCGGCGGTGTGGCGCAAGGTGGTGCGGGTACGCGTCATCGCGTGTACGAGATCGCGTACGGCTACACGGGGTGGCCCCGACGGTTCGTCGAAGGGCCTGAGGAATACGGGAATCGGGCGTCCCGCTCAGACGGAGCGACAGAGCATGGCGGCGACGCGGCACAGGTCTACTGCCCGCCGCTTCGTGAGTTCCGCCTGTCGCTTCATGCCCTCGATCGTAGGGACGGACAGGCGGCCGTGTCACCGGTGTGTCGTATTTTGAGACGCGATCGTCCGAGATGCGAGACGTGATCACGTGGAAACGGGTCACGGCCCCGGTCCGGACCGGGCTGTCCCGGTTCTGTTTCTACGGATCGGACGGGACCGTCTCACCATGTGGAGAAGGGGCGGTCGAGGGGCTGATCAGCCCGCCAGCACGACGTCCTTGCCGGTCACGGCGACGGCCAGACCGTCCTCGCGGGCCTCGACCTTCTCCAGCTTCATACCGGCCGGCAGTCCGCCGATCTCCCGGTCGAAGTCGGTGCGCTTGCGGACGATGCCCTCCAGGCCGGGAATCCCGCCACCGGGCACCTTGTCGGCCCGTACCCGGATCGTGTCCCCGTCGACCAGCGTCACCGTCGAGACGACGCTCTTGGTGACCGTACGGCCCAGGATCTCGACCCCGCCCGTGACCTTCAGCTTGCCGTTGCCGCCGTAGGCGACCTTCACCTCACGCTCGGAGGCCGCCTCGAGGTCCTTGTACGAGATCAGCGCGGTCCCGCTGACGGTGCCCGCGCGGGCGCTCGTGTAGTCGCCGTTCAGTGTCACGTCGTGGAAGGCGGCGGACAACTCGCCGATCCGGATCTTCCGGCCGCCGGCCGTGGCCTCGACGCCGGTCAACTTCACGTCGACCTCGTCGAGACGCTGGTCCATGACCTGGGTCAGGAACGGGAAGCCCTTGATGTCGACGTCGGTCGACCCGGAGCGGGCCGGGCCGAGCCGGACCCGGTCGGCGGCCTCCGACTCCGCGTAATTGACCGCGAGGCGGTCGATCCCGACGAAGATCCCGCCGAGCACGACGGCCACGATCAGCAGTACGCGCAGTGCTCGCACGAGCTGTCCCCCCAAGAAAGTCTCCGGCCCCCCGACACGAAGATCGACGTGTCGGAGGGCCGGATGGTTCCCGCGGACGGGCGGAGAGCGCTACGCAAGCGCGCGGCCCAGCAGATAGACGGCGGGCGCGGCGGCCGTCAGCGGCAGGGCGACCCCGGCGGTCATATGGACGAAGCGGGACGGGTAGTCGTAGCTCGCGGCCCGCAGCCCGACCAGCGCGCACACCCCGGCGCCCAGGCCGAGCAGCGCCCCGGAGGCGCCCAGGTCGGTGAACCCGCCGGCCGCGATGCCGGCGCCCGCGGCGGCGAGGAGCGCCACGACGACGGAGGCCGCTCCCGGCAGCGGGAGTGCCCGGGCGAGAACGGCGGCGGCGACCGCGACCCCGCCGACGACCACGGCGTCGGGGGCGGCACCGAGGTGCCCGGTGGCCACGATGGTCAGCGCGGCCGAGGCGACGGTCGCCATCAGGCCGTACATGCGCTCGTCGGGGTCGGCGTGGCTGCGCAGCTGGAGGACCAGGGTGAGCAGCACCCAGACGCCGAGGGTGCCCATGATCGCGGCAGGGGCGTTCTCCCGGCCGGCGGCGAGCAGCGCGACATCGGCGGTCAGACCGCCGGCGAAGGCGAGGGCGATGCCCTGCCGGGCCGGCCACATGCCGTTGAGCCGGAACCAGCCGGCGGCGGTGACGGCCTGGAGCAGGACGAGCGGCACGAGCAGCGCGTACGGCCCGACGGCCGCGCCGGCGGCGAGCAGGAGGCCGAGGACGGCGGTGAGAGCGGCCGGCTGCATCCCCGGCTCGATGATCGGCGAACGGCCCTCGGCCCTGGCGCGCTGGGCGTCGGTGATCCGCGCGTTGCCACCGGTGGTGGGGGTGGAGTACTCGGGCGCGGCGGTCGCCGGCGCGGCGGCCGGTTCCGCGTGGGCGACCGGCGTCTCGGGCGGCAGCGTGTGCGCGGCGGGCTGCGGAGGCAGGTACGTGTCCGGCTGGACCACCGGCTGGTACTGGGTGTCCCAGGTCTGGCCCTCCCACGTCTGCGTGACGTGGGGGTCCTGGTACTGGTGTCCGTGCTGCTGCTGCCCGTACGGCGTGCCCTGCTGGTCGTACTGCTGACCCTGCTGCCCGTACGGCCGGCCCTGCTGCTGCCCGTACTGCTGCTGGCCCGCGTACGGGTCGTAGCCCGGGTCGTACGGCTGCTGCTGATCGCTGCTCATGCTGTGCGGTTCACCCTCCTGCGAACGGCGGGAGCACCTCGACCGTGCCGCCCTCGGCAAGCCGTACCGTCTCATGGGCACGGGTCCCGACGGGGTCACCGTCGACGAGGAACGAACACCGCTGGAGTACCCGGACGAGCTCGCCCGGGTGCTTCTCGCGGGCCGTCTCCAGCGCCTCGGCCAGGGTCCCGGCGGTGTACGGCTCCTCGGCGACACCGGCGGCGGCCTTGGCCGCGGCCCAGTAGCGGATGGTTCCCGCTGCCATAGCGGCGCTCCCTTCGTTCGTGTGCGCGCCGCTGTCCATGATGGGCTATCGGCGGGTGAGCCAGTCCCCCAGTCGGCCGAGCAGCTCCTCGTCCGCCGCGTTCTCGGCGTGTCCCATGCCACGCTCCAGCCACAGCTCGCACCCGCCGGCCTCCGCCAGCATCCGCGGGTGGTCGACGGGGAAGTACGGGTCGCGGTCGCCGTGCACGATCAGCAGCGGGGTCGGGGCGATCATCGGGACCGCTTCCACGGGCGACAGCGGTACGGGATCCCAGTCGCGGTTGTCGATCCGCGTGCCGAGGCCGTAGCGGCCGACCAGCCGGCCCATCGGGCGGGTGATCACCCAGTGGACCCGTCGCATCGGGGGCGTACCCCGGTAGTACCACCGTGCGGGCGCGCTGACGGCGGCGACCGCGTCGGTGTGCCCGCCGGTGTCCCGCTCCAGGGCTGCGTGGCGCAGGACGATCGAGCCGCCCATGGAGAAGCCGACGGTCACCACGCGCGCGTGGCCGCGCTCCCGGGCCCAGCGCACCGCGGCCGCGAGATCGAGGACCTCCCGGTCGCCCACCGTGGAGCGTCCACCCGAACGGCCGTGCCCCCGGAAGGAGAACGTGACGACCGCCGCGTGCCCGGCGAGCGCCTTGGCCGCACGGCGGACGGCGGGCCGGTCGGCCGAGCCGGTGAAGCCGTGGGCCAGGACGACGGCCGTATCGGTGACACCCCGCGTATACGGTTCGTAAACAGCCTCGATACGGACACCGTCATCGGTGAGCAAAGTGGCACGCTGGGAGCCGGATGTGGTCCAGGAAACATCCACGATGTGAAATCGACCCTCAGCCTCGGAAGTCATGTGGGCTATTCTGCTTGCCAGAGGATCCGGGCAACGCAGCCCCCGGGTCCTTTTGTGTTTACCGACCGTTGTTACGACCGGATGAACAAAAGCTCTCAGGGCGCGAGAGCCAGCAGTGATGCGTACGAAGCAGTGCCGTAGTCCTCGCAGGGACCGAGGAGGAACCGACGTCATGGACGAGCGAACGAAGCACGACCGGCAAGGCACCGAGGCAGGGGGGCACCCCCTGCCCCAGCGAAGCCGAGAGCTTGGGGGAGGGACCCGATGAGCTCACTGCTGCTCCTCACCAACGCACTCCAGCCGTCGACCGAGGTGCTTCCCGCACTCGGCCTGCTCCTGCACAACGTGCGGGTGGCTCCCGCCGAAGGCCCCGCCCTGGTGGACACCCCCGGCGCGGACGTCATCCTGATCGACGGACGGCGCGACCTCCCGCAGGTGCGCAGCCTCTGTCAGCTGCTCCGCTCCACCGGGCCCGGCTGCCCGCTGATCCTCGTCGTCACGGAGGGCGGCCTCGCGGCCGTCACCGCCGACTGGGGCATCGACGACGTCCTCCTGGACACCGCGGGACCGGCCGAGGTCGAGGCCCGGCTGCGGCTCGCGATGGGCCGCCAGCAGATCGTCTCCGACGACTCCCCGATGGAGATCCGCAACGGCGACCTCTCGGTGGACGAGGCGACGTACAGCGCCAAGCTCAAGGGCCGGGTCCTGGACCTGACGTTCAAGGAGTTCGAACTCCTGAAGTACCTCGCGCAGCACCCGGGCCGGGTCTTCACCCGCGCCCAGCTCCTCCAGGAGGTATGGGGGTACGACTACTTCGGCGGCACCCGAACGGTGGATGTCCACGTAAGGCGTCTGCGGGCCAAGCTCGGCCCCGAGCACGAGTCTCTGATCGGCACCGTCCGCAACGTCGGCTACCGCTTCGTCACCCCGGAAAAGGTGGAGCGTGCGGCCGAGGAGGCACGGGCGAAGGAAGAGGCCCGGGTCAAGGGCGCCGCGCGCGATGTCACCCCGGCGGAGGACCGGAACGTGGCGGAAGCCACAGTGCGACCTGCCGGTAGGTAGGTCACCCCGCGTAGACTGCCGCGCGTGGCCAAGGTGACGCGGGATGACGTAGCGCGACTGGCGGGTACTTCGACCGCGGTCGTGAGTTACGTCATCAACAACGGACCCCGGCCGGTTGCCCCGGCCACGCGCGAGCGTGTCCTCGCCGCCATCAAGGAGCTGGGCTACCGGCCCGACCGGGTGGCCCAGGCGATGGCGTCCCGCCGCACGGACCTCATAGGCATGATCGTCCCGGACGCGCGGCAGCCGTTCTTCGCGGAGATGGCGCACGCCGTCGAACAGGCCGCCGCCGAGCGCGGGAAGATGGTCCTGGTCGGCAATTCGGACTACCGCGACGAGCGCGAGGTGCACTACCTGCGCGCCTTCCTCGGGATGCGGGTCTCCGGACTGATCCTGGTCAGCCAGGGCATGAGCGAGCGGGCCGCGAGCGAGATCGAGGCCTGGGACGCCCGGGTCGTGCTGCTGCACGAGCGGCCCGAGGCACTGGACGACGTCGCCGTCGTCACCGACGACATCGGCGGCGCCCAGCTCGCGACCCGTCACCTCCTGGAGCACGGGCACCCGTACGTGGCCTGCCTCGGCGGCATCCCGAACACCCCGGCGGTCGGCGACCCGGTCGCGGACCACGAGGAGGGCTGGCGGCGGGCCATGCTGGAGGCCGGCCGCTCGATCGAGGGCCGGCTCTTCGAGGCTCCGTACAACCGCTACGACGCCTACCAGGTCGCCCTGAAGATCCTTTCCGGCCCGGACAGGCCGCCGGCCATCTTCTGCTCCACCGACGACCAGGCCTTCGGTGTGCTGCGCGCCGCGCGCGAGCTGCGCATCGACGTGCCGACGGAGCTGGCGGTGGCGGGCTTCGACGACGTGAAGGAGGCGGCCCTCACGGATCCGCCGCTCACGACGATCTCCTCCGACCGCCCGGCGATGGCCCGAGCGGCGGTGGATCTGGTCCTGGACGACTCGCTGCGGGTGGCCGGTTCGAAGCGCGAGCGGGTGAAGCAGTTCCCCTCCGCCCTGATCGTCCGCCGCTCCTGCGGCTGCCACGGCTGATCCCCCTCCCCCGGACCGCTCGCCTTTATATGGGGCATACGGGGTTCTGTCGGGCTTCTCAGGCCGCCCTCAGGAAGCTCTCATGAACGGCTCCGAGAGTCTTCTCCATGACGGACTACCAGCAGCCGCAGCAGCCGTACTACCCACCGCAGCCTCCGCGGCCCCCGTACGACCCGACGCAGCCGGTCACGACGGAGCCGGGCACCACGATCTGGCCGGCCGGCGGGCATGTGCCGCCCCCGGTCGGACCTCCCGCCGCCGGTCCCGCCCACGCCGCCCCCGAGCCGCGCCGCCGTGCCAAGCGGGGCGTCGGGCTCCTCGCGGCCGTGGCGATCGCCGCGGCCGCCGTCGGTGGCGGCACCGCGACGCTGGTCCAGCAGCTCACCGCGGACGACACCGCGCGGGCGTCCGGCGTGAGCGGCACGAACGTCTCCGCGAGCAGCAAGGGCACGGTCGCCGGCGTCGCCGAGGCCGTCTCGCCGTCGATCGTGGAGATCTCCGCGACCTCCACGTCCGGCAAGTCCACCGGCTCCGGCGTGATCATCACCGGTGACGGCGAGATCGTCACCAACAACCACGTCATCTCCGGCGCCTCCGAGATCAGCGTGCAGCTGTCCAACGGCAAGTCGTACGCGGCGAAGGTCGTCGGCACGGACCCCGACAAGGATCTGGCGCTGATCAAGCTGGAGGGCGCGTCCGGGCTGAAGGCGGCCACGCTCGGCGACTCCGACGACGTCAAGGTCGGCGACCAGGTCGTGGCGATCGGCTCCCCCGAGGGTCTGACCGGCACGGTCACCAGCGGCATCGTCTCCGCACTCGACCGCGATGTGACCGTGGCCAAGGACGAGGGCCAGGACCAGCAGCAACCTCAGTACGACCCGCGACAGGGCTGGCCCTTCGAGTTCGGCGGTCAGCAGTTCAACGGCGACACCGGCTCGTCGAAGACGACGTACAAGGCCATCCAGACCGATGCCTCGCTCAACCCGGGGAATTCCGGCGGCGCGCTGATCAATATGAACGGCGAGATCATCGGGATCAATTCGGCCATGTATTCGCCGAGTGCGTCGAGCGGTTCTTCGGCCGGCAGTGTCGGCCTCGGATTCGCCATCCCGGTGAACACTCTCAAGGCCGACCTGGACAACCTCCGGTCCGGCGACGGCAACTGAACACGTGCGAGGCTGGCCCCATGACTGGCCCGGTGAATGAAGGCGACCGCATCCTCATCGTCGACGACGAGCCCGCCGTGCGGGAGGCGCTGCGGCGCAGTCTCGCCTTCGAGGGGTACGGGACCGAGGAGGCCGTCGACGGGGTCGACGCGCTCGCCCGGATGGAGTCGTACGCCCCCGATCTCGTCGTGCTCGACGTGCAGATGCCCCGGATGGACGGGCTGACGGCGGCGCGCCGGATCCGGGCGTCCGGCTCGACCGTACCGATCCTGATGCTGACGGCGCGGGACACGGTCGGCGACCGGGTGACGGGGCTCGACGCGGGCGCCGACGACTATCTGGTGAAGCCGTTCGAACTGGACGAGCTGTTCGCGCGGATCCGGGCCCTGTTGCGTCGCAGCTCGTACGCGAGCTCCGTGGAGGCGCAGCCCGAGGGCGATGTGCTGAGCTTCGGCGATCTGCGGATGGACCTGGCGACCCGCGAGGTGACGCGGGCCGGGCGGCCGGTGGAGCTGACGCGGACGGAGTTCACGCTCCTGGAGATGTTCCTGGCGCATCCGCGCCAGGTGCTGACGCGCGAGCAGATCCTGAAGGCGGTGTGGGGCTTCGACTTCGAGCCGAGCTCGAACTCCCTGGACGTGTACGTGATGTATCTGCGGCGGAAGACGGAGGCCGGCGGCGAGCCGCGCCTGGTGCACACGGTGCGGGGCGTGGGGTACGTCCTGCGCGGCGGAGGCCCGGAGTGAGAGGTCCCCTGGCATGGTTCCGGTCGCGGCCGCTGCGGTCCCGGCTGGCGCTCCTGACGGCGACGGCGGTCGCGGTGGCGGTCGCGGCGGTGTCGCTGGCCTGCTGGTTCGTGACGCGGGCGCAGTTGGAGGCGGAGCTGGACTCCTCGCTGCGCGACACCAGGCTCTCGGACGACCAGGCGCGGATGCTGCTGGGCTCCTGCGCCCCGGGTGCGCGGGACCGCCCGGTGCCGGCCGGGCCCGCGCAGACCCTGCAGATCGTCACCGTCACCGGTGACCTCTGCACGCTCGGCACCTCCCCGATCCCCGCCCAGGCCGGGGACCTCGCGGTCGCGCGGGGCGAGCGGCCGTTCGCCCTGCACACCACGAACGCCGAGAACGGCACGGAGATGCGGGTCTACTCGTATCCCGTGTCGATCGCCGACCAGCCGGTCGCCGTCTCGGTCGCCCGTCCGCTGTACGAGATCGACCGCTCGATGTCCACGCTCGCCTGGGTGCTGCTGCTGGTCTCAGGGATCGGTGTCGTGGGCGCCGGGGCGGCCGGGCTGTGGGTGGCGCGGACCGGTCTCGAGCCGGTGGACCGGCTGACGGGCGCCGTCGAGCATGTGGCCGCGACCGAGGATCTGACGGTGCGCATCCCGGTCGAGGGCGAGGACGAGATCGCCCGTCTCTCGCGCTCCTTCAACGCGATGACGGCCGCTCTCGCCGTCTCCCGGGACCGCCAGGCGCAGCTCATCGCGGACGCGGGCCACGAGCTGCGCACCCCGCTGACCTCGCTGCGCACCAACATCGAGCTGCTCGCCCGCAGCGATCAGACCGGCCGCGCCCTGCCGCCCGAGGACCGTCGGGCGCTGATGGCCTCGGTGAAGGCGCAGATGACGGAGTTGGCGGCGCTGATCGGCGACCTTCAGGAGCTGGCCCGGCCGGACGCGGTGCAGCCGGGTCCGCTGGAGGTCGTACCGCTCCACACGATCCTGCGCTCGGCCCTCGCCCGGGCGCGGCTGCGGGGCCCCGAGCTGACCTTCGTCACGGACCTGGCGCCCTGGTACGTCCGGGCGGAGCCGGCGGGGCTGGAGCGCGCGCTGGTGAACGTCCTGGACAACGCGGTGAAGTTCTCGCCGCCCCGGGGCACGGTGGAGGTGACCCTGAAGCGGGGCGAGCTGACCGTCCGCGACCACGGGCCGGGGGTCGCGCCGGAGGAACTCCCCCATGTCTTCGACCGCTTCTGGCGCTCCCCCTCGGCCCGCAGCCTGCCCGGCTCGGGACTGGGCCTGTCGATCGTGGCCCGCACGGTCCAGCAGGCGGGCGGCACGGTGACCCTGGCGGCGGCGGAGGGCGGCGGCACGGCGGCGACGCTCCGCCTGCCGGGCGCGCCGACCCCTCCGCCGTCAGTTGTGGCGGATGAGGGACTCGACCAGGCCTGATCGGGTGTTCGGGTAGTCCATGACCGTGATGCCGAGGCCCTTCCAGGTGTTGGCCGTGCCGTCCAGGAAGCCGTGGACACGGGGGTTGAGGTTGTCGGAGTTCCAGCGTGGCGGCAGGGACGCGGACGTGCTGACGAAGTTGATGTAGAGCTTGCCCGGCTGCTCGACGGCCTTGCGGAAGTGGGCCTCGATCTTGGGGTACTTGGCGTTCGGCAGGGCGTTCCAGTCGTCCTGGATCGCGATGGCCCCGCCGTCCCACCACTTGAGGCCGGGCAGGCCGCCGTTGTCGGCGATGAGGACGACCTTGCCGCGGGCCTCGCCAAGGGCGGGGACCGTGTCGCCGATGCGGAACAGCGAGCGCCAGCCGCGGTTGTTCAGGTAGTCGTCGAAGATGGCGCGGAAGGTGGCGTCGGAGTCCGAGGAGTACTCCTGCTTGACCCGCATCAGCACGGTCTCGGAGGGGTGCGCGGCCAGGAAGTCGCGGCAGGCGATGAGGACGTCGCCGAACATCATGTTCTGGTACGAGGCGCCGTGGTGGATGGCGAAGGAGCCGCCGGTGACCCGGCAGCGTATGTCGAGGAACCTGATTCCGGAGGCGAGCTGCTGCGCGATGGTGGTGTTCTGGCACTCGGACCAGGGGCCGCCGAAGCGGGCGCCGGAGTCGTGGGTGCCGGGGATGGTGAGCTTCTGGAGCGGGGTGGGGTCGCCGTGGCCGGCCATCCAGTCCTGGGTGGTGACCGCCCGTGCGGACGGGGCGCCGACCAGGAGGACGGCACCCGCTGCCGCGGCTCCCGCGAGAAAGCTTCTTCGGTCCATGCGCGGGAGTATGACGTGTACGTGTCAGCAAGACCAGAGTGCCGCGTACGCCAAAAAGAGGAGGGCGGCGGACCGTCGAACGGCCCACCGCCCCCTCGGAGACGCGGAGTTACTTCACGACCGTGATCCGGCCCGTCGCCGGCGGAGCCAGCGGGGTGCTCGCGGTGGAGTGGGCCGCCAGGTAGGCGGTGAACAGGTCCAGGTCGGACGCGCCGACCAGCTTGTTCTTGTGCTCCTTCAGGACGGCGAAGCCGTCACCGCCACCGGCCAGGAACTCGTTCATCGCGACCCGGTAGGTCTTCGACGGGTCGATCGCCTCGCCGTTCAGCTTCACCGAGGACGTCACGATCCGGTCGGCGCCGGTCTTCGTCATGTCCAGGGTGTAGGTGAAGCCCTTCGAGACCTGGAGGATCTTCGGGGCCGCCTGGTTGGCGCCGCTGACCTGCTGCTGGAGCGTGGTGATGAGCTGGGCGCCGGTCAGGTCGACCGCCGTCATCATGTTGGTGAACGGCTGGACGGTGTACGCCTCGCCGTAGGTCACCACCCCGTCGCCCTCGGCGCCGGACGCCTTGTGGACCAGCGGCGCGCGGACGCCGCCCGGGTTCATCAGCGCCAGCTGAGCGCCGCCCTTGTCGGCCGGGGCCATGCCCTCGAGCTGCGCGTCGGCGATCAGGTTGCCCAGCGGCTTCTCGGGCACGTCGGCGGGGTTGTCGACGTCGCCGGAGATGTAGCCGACGGGACGGCTCGCGATCGGCGCGGCGAGCGCGTTCCAGCGGGTGATCAGCCGGGTCATGTCCTCGGCCTTCGGCACGTCACGGGTGACGACGTGGTTCGCGGAGGCGACGGCCGTACGGACGATGTCCTTGGAACGACGGTCGTAGGTGAGCGTCGTGTCGGTGTAGAGCTTGCCGAACGAGGCCGCCGAGGTGACCGTGCGCGGCTTGCCCGCCGGGTCCGGGATCGTGCACGCGTACGCCTGGTGGGTGTGGCCCGTGACCAGCGCGTCGACCTGCGGGCTGACGTTCTTCGCGATGTCGACGATCGGGCCGGAGATGCCGTCACCGGGGCCGGGGCTGTCGCAGTTGTAGTTGTACGAGCCCGAGGCCGGCGCGCCGCCCTCGTGCAGCAGGGCGACGATCGACTTGACGCCCTTGCGCTCCAGCACCTTGGTGTACTTGTTGATCGTCTCGATCTCGTCGCCGAACTTCAGGCCCTTGATGCCCTCGGCGGAGACGATGTTCGCCGTGCCCTCCAGGGTCACGCCGATGAAGCCGATCTTGACGCCGTTGCGCTCCCAGATGAAGTACGGGTCGAGCAGCGGCTTGCCGCTCTTCTCGTTCGTCACGTTGGCCGCGAGGTACGGGAAGTTCGCGCCCCGGAACCGCTTGCCCTCCTCGAAGCAGCCGGCGGTCGGGTGACAGCCGCCGTTCTGGATCCGGGCCAGCTCCTTGGCGCCCTCGTCGAACTCGTGGTTGCCGACCGAGCTGACGTCGAGCTTCAGCCGGTTGAGCGCCTCGATGGTCGGCTCGTCGTGGAAGAGCCCGGAGACCAGCGGGGAGGCGCCGATCATGTCGCCGGCGGCGGCGGTGACGGAGTACCGGTTGCCCTCGCGGGCCTGCCGCAGGTGCGTGGCCAGGTACTCGACGCCACCGGCGTCGATGGTCTTGGTGGTGCCGTCCGGGTTGGTGTGGGTGAGCCGCCCGGCAGAGCCGGTCGGCGGCTCCAGGTTGCCGTGCAGGTCGTTGAAGGAGAGCAGCTGGACGTCGACGTAGCGCCCGTGGTTGTCCCCGCCCTTGGTCCCCGAGGCGCCCGCGGGCAGCGCGGCGACGAGCGCGCCGACGGTGGCGAGCCCCGCGCCCACGGCGAGAATCCTCCGCGCCGTCCTCTTCTTCTTCGGTGTCGCTGCCATCTCTCCCCTTGTCCCCTCGCCGGTCTCACGGCGTTGTTCGACTGCTGTCGTGCCAGCGCAGCCTAGAGTCAACGCGCGTAGCGCAACAGGGGGTACCGGGTTACAACTGAGTTGATTCCGTAGGCTCAGGACATGACTCCTGACCCGGCGCCGGCCCTTGAACCCGGACGGCAGATCCTCACCCTCGACGAGCTCTCCCCCGAACAGGTCCAGGACGTCCTCGACCTGCTGGAGGCGGCCGACCGCACCGACGGACTGCACGCCGTGTCCGAGCAGGGGCGGCTCTATCTGCGGCACGGCAGGCGCGAGGGCGTACGGCACTTCCTGCTCACCGTCGGATCGCACCTCTACGGCTACGCCCAACTGGAGGACACCGATCCCGTCGAGGCCCCGGCCGCCGAGCTCGTCGTGCACCCCTCGCACCGCGGCCGCGGACACGGGCGGGCGCTGGGCGCGGCACTGCTGGCCGCCTCGGGCAAGCGACTGCGGGTCTGGGCGCACGGCGGGAAATCGGCCGCCCGGCACCTGGCCCAGGTTCTCGGCCTGACCCTCTTCCGCGAACTGCGCCAGCTGCGCCGTCCGTTGGTGCCGCTCGACATCCCCGAGCCGGTGCTGCCCGAGGGCGTCACCGTCCGTACGTTCGTGCCCGGCCAGGACGACACGGCCTGGCTCGCCGCGAACGCGGCCGCCTTCGCCCACCACCCCGAGCAGGGCTCGCTCACCCAGCGGGACCTGGACGACCGCATGGCCGAGCCGTGGTTCGACCCGAAGGGCTTCTTCCTCGCGGAGAAGGACGGGCGCCTGATCGGCTTCCACTGGACGAAGACGCACGCCGAGGAGCAGCTCGGCGAGGTGTACGTGGTCGGGATCCTGCCGGAGGCCCAGGGCAGCGGCCTCGGCAAGGCGCTCACGGCGATCGGGCTGCGACACCTGGCGGCTCAGGCGCTGCCGACGGCGATGCTCTACGTGGACGCGGACAACACGGCGGCGGTGACGGTCTACGAGCGGCTCGGCTTCGTCACGCACGAGGTGGACCTGATGTACCGCACGGAGTCCTGAACACGCCGTGAGAAGGGGGCGGTTGACACCGCCCCCTTCTTTGCACCACCCTTTCACTACTTGATTAGTGAAAGGGTGGTGAAGGGGAACGTGCTCGAATACCGGATCGACCGGCGCAGCGGAGTCGCCACCTACCTCCAGATCGTCCAGCAGACCAAACAGGCCCTGCGCATGGGCGTCCTGGAGCCCGGCGACCGGCTGCCCACCGCACGCGAGGTCGTCGAAGCCACGGCCATCAACCCGAACACGGTCCTCAAGGCCTATCGCGAGCTGGAGCGCGAAGGACTCGTCGAGGCCCGCCGCGGACTCGGCACCTTCGTCCGCGCGACGCTCGGGACCGGCCCCGCCGACTCGCCCCTGCGGGGCGAACTCGCCGACTGGGCACGCCGGGCGCGGGAGTCCGGCCTGGAGCGCGAGGACGTGGCCGCGCTCTTCACTTCCGTACTGAAGGAATCTTTCGAGGGGGACAAGGCATGACCGGCGGAACGGCCCTGAGCACCGAGGGCCTCGGCAAGCGGTACGACAAGAGGGGGCGTGGCTGGGCCCTGAGGGACTGCTCCTTCAGCCTCCCCGCCGGCCGCATCTGTGCCGTCGTCGGCCCCAACGGCGCCGGCAAGTCCACCCTCCTCGCCCTCACCGCGGGACTCCTGCGGCCCACCGAGGGCTCCGTCCGGGCCCCCGCCCGCGAACAGCTCGCGTACGTCGCCCAGGACAAGCCGCTCTACCCGCAGCTCACGATCGACGAGACGCTGCGGATGGGCCGCGAGCTCAACCCCGACCGCTGGGACCGAGCCGTCGCCGAGCGGGTCACCGCCGGCCTCGACCCCGCAGCGCGCGTCCGCAGCCTCTCCGGCGGCCAGCGCACCCGCGTCGCCCTCGCCCTCGCGCTCGGCAAGCGGCCGGAACTGCTGCTCCTGGACGAGCCGATGGCGGACCTCGACCCGCTCTCCCGGCACGAGCTCATGGGCGTCCTGATGGCCGACGCCGCGGACCGCGGCACGACGGTCGTCATGTCCTCGCACATCCTCGGCGAGCTGGAGGGCGCATGCGACCACCTCCTCCTCGTCGACGGAGGCCGGATCCGCCTGGACGGAGCCATCGACGACCTCCTCGCCGCGCACGCCCTGCTCCGAGGCCCGATCGCCGACCTCGCGCCGCACCGGGTGATCGAATCCCGCACGACGGGACGCCAACTCACCGCGCTCATCCGGCGGGAGGGTCCGGTCGAAGGGCCCTGGGAGGCGATGGCCCCGTCCCTGGAAGACCTTCTCCTCGCCCACCTCCGTGTCTCGCGCACCACCCCCGAAGGAGCCTCCGCATGAGCGCCGTCACGTTGAAGGGCACCCACTGGGTGACGGTCCGCCAGCACCGGCGGGCCCTGTGGGTGGCGGGGGCCGCGACGGTCCTGTCCCTCGCCGTCCTCACGGGACTGCGGCTGTGGGACGCCTCCACCCCGGACACGTACGTGGAGGACGGCTACAGCATCCCCGCCGACGACAACCGCGGGTTCGGCATCCTGCGCCTGGCCATGGAGTACGCCGGCACCTGCATGGTCCTCCTGCCCCTCGTCGTCGGGGCCTTCGTCGCGGGCCCGCTGATCGCCCGCGAGCTGGAGAGCGGCACGTACCGGCTCGCGCTCACCCAGTCCGTCACTCCCACGCAGTGGCTCCGCGCGAAGATCCTCACCGCGGGCGCCGCAGCGCTCGTGGTCACCCTCGCCCTCATGGCGATCTACCGGATCGGCTGGGGCCGGGTCGCGGGCACCTATCAGCTGAACTGGTCGGACCGCGGCCCGTACGAGGCCACCGGAACCGTCCTCGTCGCGTACGTACTGCTCGCCGTCGCCGCGGGCGCGCTCCTCGGGCAGCTGATACGGCGCACACTCGTCGCCATGGCCGCGACCGGCCTGTTCACCGGCCTGGTCCTCGCCGTGCTCGGCACGCTGCGGTGGCGCTTCCTGCCGGTACAGACCGACACCGGACCGATCAGCTCGCAGACCGGGCCCCTCTACATCCCCGCGGACGGACTGATGATGGACATGGGGCTGCTCACCGCGGACGGGCGCCGCATCGCCGAATGGTCCTGCTACGACGCGTCGCAGAGCGCCGACGCCTGCTACGCCAACAAGGGCATCACCGGCCAGTACGTCGACTACCACCCCTACAGTCACGTCCTGCCCACCCAGCTCATCGAGACCGGCATCGTCCTCGCCCTCGCCGCCCTCACCCTCTACGCCGCCTTCCGCGTCCTGCGCACCCGGCACCCGTAACATCAGGTCGGGGGGGGGCCCCGGGCCCCCCCCCGGGGGCGCGGGGGGGTTGGTCGGGGGGGGGGGCGGGGCCCCCCGGGGGGGGGGCGGGGCCCACCCGGCCGTAGAGGAGCGGGCCCGGGCCCAGGGAGAGGAGACCGGGAGTGGTGCGCAGGCGTTGCCACAGCTCCGGGTCCGCGACCAGGTCCGCCACCACCGTCGTCGTCCCCGGCCGCCGGGTCGCGAGTTCCGCCGCGAGCCAGTGCCATGGCAGCCCCGTGTACCGCAGCGTCGTCGGCGTGCTGCGCGCGAGCGCCAGGTGCGGCAGGTGCTGGCGCCGGTCCAGTTGGAGCTGGCCCGCGAGGTAGACCGCCAGTGGCCCGGCCGTGGCCGCGGCCGCCCGCAGGCGCGTCAGTACGGTCTGCGGGTCCAGGGGGTCGGCCAGTTCGACGACCGTCGCCACCGGCGTGCCGGTCAGCGCGCTCGGCGGCACCGCCGCCAACGCGGGCAGCACCGACGCCGCGTCCACCGCTCGTCCCCGCCCCGCCGGCGCCGCCGCCAGCAGCACCGCCGTACCCACCGTGTCCACCTCGTCGTTCACCACACCAGCACCGTAACCTTCCCACCGCCCCTTCTCGTTATCACCCCGATGGCCGATAATCGGCGGGCCTTTGGCATATGTCAGAAGCACCACCGTATCGAGTGTTGCCAAATCCCTTACGGGCAGTGCTTGCCTGTGCAACAGTCGTATCCGGGCCTTGTTCCACAGATCGCCCGCGCCGCGCCTGTATCGGAGTACGACATGCCGTCCCATCTGTTCGCGGACCGTCCCGCTCAGCCGCCGGAGCCCGGCATGGTGGACGCGTTGATCTCGCAGACCCGCCGTCTGCGCGGTGACGTGGACGCCGTGCGCCGGGACGCAGTGCTGGACGAGGACGACCCGAAGAACCGCTGGCAGCGCGCCCTGTGCGACCTCGCCGTTCACCAACTCGACGACCTGGGTGCCCACTTGGGTCAGCTCAAGGCCGGCCTCCCGGACGAACTCCCCGTCGTTCCCGGTGCCGACACGATCGAGGTCGAGGCCGCGTCGGACCCCGGCGCCGCCTACGGCGGCCCCGCACCCGCTCGCACCGGCTCCCTGCTGAGCCGTGTCGGCAGCGCCGAGTGGAATCTCCTCACCGACGAGGTCAGTTGGTCGGAGGAGCTGTACCAGATCTTCGGCCGGACCCCGGAGAGCGGCCCGATGTCGCTCGACGAGCTCCCCTCGATGGTGTTCGCCGAGGACCAGTCCGTGCTCCAGGCGATGGTGACGGACTGTCTGATCGACGGAAAGCCGATCGACGGCGAGTTCCGGATCGTCCGCACCGACGGCCGGGTCCGCACGCTCCACATGATGGGTGAGCCGGTCCTCGACGCCGACGGCTGCACCGCTTCCATGTGGGCCGTTTTACGGGATGTCAGCGAACTGCGCCGCAGCGAGCGGGCGGTCCGCGAGTCCCGTGACAGCCTGCAGCGCCGCCGCCACATCGAGCGCACCGAACGCCGCGTCGCCGTCGAACTGCAGGAGGCCGTGCTGCCTCCCTGGCGCGGTTCCCTGAGCTTCGCCCATGGCGGCCCGGGCGCACCGCTCGACGTGGCGGGCCACTATCTTCCGGCCGCGACGACCGGCCTGATCGGCGGCGACTGGTACGACGCGCTCGCACTCCCCGACGGGGACGCGCTGCTGACGGTCGGTGACCTCACCGGACACGGTGTATCCGCCACGTCCTCGATGGCCATGCTCCTCGGGGCGCTGCGCGGGATGGCCGTGGCCGGAATTCGACCCGGCGCCCTGATGGGCCATCTCAACCAACTGCTCGAGACCTCGGTCCAGCCGGCCCTGGGCAGCGCGATGTGCTGCCGTTACGACCCGGCGAGCCAGACGCTCTCCTGGGCGCAGGCGGGTCACCCCGCCCCGCTGCTCTTCCGCAACGGAACGGGGCGCGCTCTGAAGCGACCCGACGGTGTGCTCCTGGGAGCGACGGCCGCGGCCGCGTACGAGGAGTCGGAGATCCGGCTGCTCCCCGGCGACCTGCTGATGCTGCACACGGACGGGCTGACCCGGCGCGGCGGCATGGACGACACGGGCACCCAGCGCCTGCTCGCGCTGGCGCCACGCCTGGCCGGGGCACGGGACGCGCAGGACTGCGTGCGGTCCGTGGTCGAGGAGTTCGGCCAGGCACCGCGTGAGGACGACGCCTGCGTGATGGTGGTCCGGGTCGGTCGGTAGGCGGGGAGCCCGGCAGGACGGAGCTCAGTGACAGGACGAGCGACGGCAGGGAAAAGCGACTGCGCCGCTCAGGGGGGCATACCGGCAGAGCCGGTGTGCCCTTTCTCGTATGTACGGGTGGGGTGGCGGGGAGTACGTACGGGGTGGGGTGAGTACGTACAGGTGAGGTGGCGGGTGCTGCCGAGGGCCGGCCGCGCCGGACCGCCTCAGATCGAGCCGGACCTCGGCCGCTTCGCGGCGGGCTTGGGCAGCGCGAGCTCGATCTCCTCGCGCAGGTCCTCGATCTTGGCGTAACCCGCGTACTGCCCGGTCAGCCGGTACATCTCGCGCAACCGGTCCCAGGTCCGGTGCGAGGAGGTCTCGCCCATGGAGACCAGGGCGAGCCTGGCATACCGGTCGGCCTGCTCCGGGTCGTCGGCGATGAAGCAGGCCGAGGCGAGGGAGATGTAGTCGAAGAGCTTGGAGCGGTTGTGTCCGTTGCGGCGCAGTTCGAGCGCCAGCTTGGCGTGGCGCTGCGCAGGGACGGCGGCCGAGGGATCGTGCTCGGCGAGGGTACGGAAGGCGAGGGCCTGCATCCCGTGCATGTCGGCGTCGTCGAAGTTCTGCATCCAGCTCGGTGGTGGCACGTCCGAGCGGTCGGAGACGAAGAGGTCCTCGGCCTCGCCCAGGGTGCGGCGCATGGCCTGGCCCTTGCCCATGGACGCCTGGGCCCATGCCTCGATGGTGTGCAGCATTGCCTGAGTCCGCGGCAGAACCTCCTCGCCCGAGCCGGACTTGGCGAGCTTCATGAGGTCGAGGGCGTCGTCCGGCCGGCCGAGGTGGACCATCTGGCGCGCGGCGCGGGACAGGGCTTCGCCGGCGCGTGGCCGGTCGCCGCCTTCGCGGGCCGCGTGGGCCGCGATCACGAAGTACTTCTGGGCGGTGGGTTCGAGACCCACGTCGTGGGACATCCATCCGGCGAGGACAGCCAAGTTGGCGGCCACGCCCCACAGACGTCGTTGGAGATGGTCGGGGTGGTGGTAGGCGAGCATTCCGCCCACTTCGTTCAACTGGCCCACGACAGCCTTGCGTTGGAGTCCGCCGCCACGGGAGGCGTCCCATGCGCGGAACACCTCCACCGAGCGCTCCAGTGCCTCGATCTCCTCCGACCCGATGGGGGCGGCCTCGTAGCGGTCGAACCCAGCGGGGTCGGCGTGGAGGGGATCGTTGGCGCGGGGGGCTTGCGCGGCGGCGCGTGCGGGGTCGGTGTGGAGCCAGTCGTGCATGGCGCTGGTGAGTGCGGAGCCGGCGGCGAGCACGGCGCCCGCGCCCATCAGGCCGCGTCGGTTGAGCATGAGGTCCATTCCCGTGAATTCGGTGAGGACCGCTGCCGTACGCTCGGGCGCCCAGGGCAGCCCGTCAGGGTTGTCGTTGTTCCTGACGTTCTGCCGTTTCCCGGCGCGCCCGTGTCGTACGAACCCGAGGTCCTCGATGGTCACGACACGGCCGAGTCGCTCGGTGAACAGAGCTGCCAGCACCCGGGGTACGGGATCGCGCGGGGTCTCCCCCATGTCGATCCATCGCCTCACCCGTGAGGTGTCGGTCGACAGTTGCGGGTGGCCCATGGCCGCCGCCTGCCGGTTGACGAGCCTCGCGAGCTCTCCCTTGGACCAGCCGGCGAGGCCGAAGAGGTCTGCCAGGCGGGTGTTGGTCTGTCCAGTCACGTCTAAGCCCCCAGGTTCTCGGCTGAGTTGACAGTAACCCCCTGTCATAGGGCTGGCGACTATTCGCCAGGCTTCGCCAGGGTGCGCCCGATGTTCCGCCACCCGCGCCCGGGTGTCAGGTAGGAACGCGCCACCCCGCCCCGGTAACCGGCCCTCATTCCCCAGGGTGCGGACCGGAGGCCGGGCGGGGCGACGCATGCAACTCGTCGGCACACGAAGGGATCTGTCTCCCCATGTACACAGCATCGTCCTCCGTGTCCGCCCCGCCCCGGCCGCAGCACCGTTCCGTGCCGGCCGGCAGCGGACCGTATCTCGCCCCCGTCCCTCCGGCGGGCCGCGCGAGGCGCTGGGCGGGCAGTACCGCTCAGGCTCCCAGCGGAAGAATCGACCTGTCGGGCCCTCAGGGGGCCCAGGTGCGGATGGCGATCGCCTCCGTCCACCGGATCTGCCCCGAGTTCAACCCGGTGCAGGTGCTGCGGCGCAGCGGCCGCTCCGTACTGATCGTCGGGACGACCGGACGGACCACCGCGGTCGCGAAGTGTTTACTGGACCACTCCCCCGCGTGGGTCGAGCGGTTCCAGCACGAAATAGCTGCTTACCGCTCGTTCGTCCGACACCGCCCGCCGGTGCGTGCACCGCGGCTGATCGCCGCGGACCCCGACAACTGCACGCTGGTGATCGAGCGGATGCCCGGACGGGCGGCGGCGCTGACACGCCACCCCGTGGAGGCCCCGCCCCGCGCGGATCTGCGCGCGGCGCTCGGGGCGATCGCCCGGCTGAACGCCTGGCGGCCGCCGGCCGGCACCTTCGACGCCCCGCTCGACTACGGTTCGCGGATCGCGCGCTACCACGAGCTGGGGCTGTTCACCGACCGGGACCGGGACGATCTGCAGAAGCTGCTGCACGGTCTGGCGCAGGCCGGTGGACGCCAGGGCATGGGCCAGTTCTGTCATGGCGACGCCCTGCTCTCCAACATCCTGCTCTCCCCCGCCGGCCCGGTCCTGGTGGACTGGGAGCACGCGGGCTGGTACCTGCCCGGGTACGACCTGGCGACGATGTGGGCGGTGCTCGGTGACGCGCCGCTGGCGCGGCGGCAGATCAGTCAGCTCGCCCAGCAGGCGGGGGCCGCGTCCCGGGACGCCTTCCTGGTGAACCTGATGATCGTGCTGACCCGGGAGATCCGTACGTACGAGACGGCGGTGCAGCGCACCATCAAGGAGGCACCGCCCGCCGGTTCGGTCCCCGTTCCCTCCGGCGCGGTCTCGCCCGGCGAGGAACAGCGGTTGCTGCTGCGGCGGCTGCACGACGACTGCGCCATGGCACGGCGGGCCGTGCGCGCCGCGGTCGGAACGCGGTGAACTCGCGCCGGCCGCTCGCTCGAGGGTGACACACCGCGCACCCGGTGCCGACACACCGGGCGCGCGGTGTTCGTATGCGCCTGCTCCCGCCTACCTCATTGGTCCACTCCACTGACGCGCCGCAGGCCCGCGCACCTCCACGACGAAACTCCGCGATATGCCGTTTGACATGGGAAATCCCGTGTGGCGGAGGGTGATTGACGGATCGTCCGGAAGCCGATACCCCTGTACGGGTTCGGCCCCGCACGCCCCCTCATCACCCCACGTAACCGGAGGCTGCCTTGCACCGTTCCGCGTCGCACAGACGGGTCGCCCGAACGGTGGGCGCCGTGGCGTCCGCCGCTCTGCTGTTCCCGCTCCTCTCGGCCGCACCGTCGGCCACCGCCGACTCGCTCGAATCCGGCTCGCTCCAGCGGCAGTTCGCCGCCGCCGCCGAGCGTCAGGGTGTTCCGCAGAGCGTGCTGCTCGCCGTGTCGTACCTCCAGTCGCGGTGGGACGGGCACGGCGGGGCGCCGAGCGTGACCGGTGGCTACGGCCCGATGCATCTCACAGATGCCGTGACAGCGCTCGCCGAGGCCCCGCACCACTCGCACGGCGAGGAGGACGCCCGGGGCGACGGATCCCGCGCACCGCGCCACGGGGCCGGGGAGAGGGCCGCGCTGCCGACGGCGGACGAGCTGCCGGACCGCCTCAAGACGCTGGACCGGGCGGCGGCGCTGTCCGGGATCCCGGCGGAGGAGCTGCGGACCAGTACCGCGGCGAACATCGAGGGCGGTGCCGCGCTGCTCGCCGCAGCCCAGCGCGCGTCGGGCCGGCCGCTGAGCTCCGACCCGGCCGACTGGTACGGGGCGGTGGCGCGCTACTCCGGCGCCGACGACACCGCGACCGCGACGACGTACGCCGACGACGTGTACGACGTGATCCGCGGCGGGGAGACCCGTACGACCGACAGCGGGCAGGTCGTGAGGCTCTCGGCCGACCCGCATGTCGCTCCCTCGACCGGTCAGGTGGAGTCGCTGGGGCTGCGGAAGCCGAGCACCGGACCGACGGAGTGCCCGCGCACCGTGGCGTGCGAGTGGATCCCGGCGCCGTACGAGGAGTTCGGGGACGGCGACTACGGCAACCACGACAAGGGGAACCGGCCCGCCTCCCAGTCGATCGAGTACATCGTCGTCCACGACACCGAGGCGACCTGGGACGTCACCCTCAAGCTGGTGCAGGACCCCACGTATGTGTCGTGGCAGTACTCGCTGCGCTCCTCCGACGGGCACATCGCCCAGCATCTGCCGCTGAAGGACGTCGGCTGGCACGCGGGCAACTGGTTCGTGAACGCCAAGTCGGTGGGCCTGGAACACGAGGGCTTCCTGACGGCCCCGGACAGCTGGTACACGGAGGCGATGTACCGGACCTCGGCGCGCCTGGTGCGGTACCTGGCGCAGCGGTACGACATCCCGCTCGACCGGCAGCACATCCTCGGCCACGACAACGTGCCCGGCACGGTCACCTCGACGATCCGCGGGATGCACACCGACCCGGGTCCGTACTGGGACTGGGCCCACTACTTCCAGCTGCTCGGCCGGCCCTTCACCGCGTCCGCCGGCCCGAACGCGGGCGTGGTCACGATCCGGCCCGAGTACACCGCCCACCAGCCGGTGTACACCGGGTGCGTGAAGGCGGGAGAGGCGTGCGCGCCGCACGGCAGCGGCGCCGTCCGGCTGCACACGGATCCGAGCGCCGACGCCCCGCTGGTGAAGGACATCGGTCTGCGGCCGGGCGGTGAGGACTCGACGACCGGGGTCAACGACACCGGGGCGCGGGCCTCGACGGGCCAGCAGTTCGCGGTGGCGGAGCGCAGTGGCGAGTGGACGGCGATCTGGTACCTGGGGCAGAAGGCGTGGTTCCACAACCCGAAGAAGCGGCCGACGGCGGTGAACTCCCGGGGGCTCGTGCTGACCCCGAAGGAGGGCGTGACGGAGGTCCCGGTGTACGGGCGCGCCTATCCGGAGGCCTCGGCGTATCCGGCCGGTGTGCCGGTCCAGGCGGTGTCGCCGCTGCCGTACAAGCTGCTCGCGGGCCAGTCGTACGTCGTGGGCGATCGCACCCCGGGCGAGTACTACTTCGCTCCGGTGTTCGATACCACCGGACACAAGGTCGTCCGAGGCCAGGAGGAGTACTACGAGATCCAGTTCGGCCATCGAGTGGCCTTCGTGAAGGTCTCCGACGTGCGGGTTTCCCGCGCCTGAGCGGAGCGCCCGAAGGGGCGTACGCGGGTGTCGGCGCGCGGGGGGCGCGTCGACACCGCTCGCGTTCATATGACCAAATCGGGTGCCGCGTGGGCCGTACGAGGACGGGGTAAGGCTCGGCCGGACATCGCCCACGCTCACCGGAAGGCCCCGCACGCATGGCTCAGCCCTTCGTTCTGCCGGATTTCTATGTCCCGTATCCGGCGCGGCTCAACCCCCATGTGGAGGCTGCCCGCACGCACACCCGGGAGTGGGCGCGGGCCATGGGGATGCTGGAGGGCTCCGGCATCTGGGAGGAGCACGACCTCGAGTCCCACGACTACGCGCTGCTGTGCTCGTACACGCACCCCGACTGCGATGCCGAGGCGCTGTCGCTGGTGACCGACTGGTACACCTGGGTCTTCTTCTTCGACGACCACTTCCTGGAGGTCTTCAAGCGCACCCAGGACCGGCCGGGCGGCAAGGCCTATCTGGACCGGCTGCCGCTCTTCATGCCGATGGACCCGTCGTCGGCGATGCCCGAGCCGGCCAACCCCGTGGAGGCCGGGCTCGCGGATCTGTGGACGCGGACGGTACCCGTCATGTCCCCGGCCTGGCGCGCACGGTTCTCGGAGGCCACCGAGGCGCTCCTGTACGAGTCGCTGTGGGAGCTCGACAACATCAACAAGGGACGGATCGCCAACCCCGTCGAGTACATCGAGATGCGCCGCAAGGTGGGCGGTGCGCCCTGGTCGGCGGGGCTCGTCGAGTACGCGGCGGGCGCCGAGGTCCCCCAGCAGGTGGCCCACTCCCGTCCGCTGCGCGTGCTGCGGGACGCGTTCTCGGACGCGGTGCATCTGCGCAACGACCTGTTCTCGTACCAGCGGGAGGTCGAGGACGAGGGCGAGAACAGCAATGGCGTACTGGTCCTGGAGAAGTTCCTCGGATGCACGACCCAGGAGGCGGCGGAGGCCGTCAACGACCTGCTGACCTCACGGCTGCAGCAGTTCGAGAACACGGCCCTCACCGAAGTCCCGGGGCTCTGCCTGGAGAAGGGACTGAGCCCCGAGGAGTGCGCGGCCGTCGCCGCGTACGCGAAAGGGCTGCAGGACTGGCAGTCCGGCGGGCACGAATGGCATCTGCGGTCCAGCCGCTACATGAACGAGGGCCTGGACACCGGGCCTTCACGGCTGGACGGGGTGCTCGGCACGTCCGCGCTCGACATCCGCACACTCTTCGGCCGCCCCGCCGCCTCGCGGCTGCGCGCCCTCGGGCATGTGCCGCACCAGAAGGTGGGGCCGTCGCTGCTCCCCGAATTCGACCTGCCCTACGCCCTGTCGCTGAGCCCGCACCATCAGGAGGTGCTGCGGCTCTCCGTGGACTGGGCGGAGCGGATGGGGCTGCTGGACGACATCTGGGACCGGCCGATGCTGGAGGGCTTCGACCTCGCGCTCTGCTCGGCGGGCCTCGACCCGGACGCCACCCCGGAGGAGCTACGGCTGAACGCCGAGTGGCTGACCTGGGGCACGTACGGGGACGACTACTACCCGTTCGTCTTCGGCCGGCCCCGAAACCTGCTCGGCGCGAAGGAGTGCACCGAACGTCTCAAGTCCCTGACGTCGGTGGACGATCCGGCCGCCGGGCAGGCGTCCGCGGTCGGTCCGATCGAGCGCTCGCTCGCCGATCTGTGGGCCCGCACGACGGCTCCGATGGCGACGGAGGACAGGGAGCAGCTGCGGACCGCGCTCCATGCGATGCTCGACAGCTGGATGTGGGAGCTGCACAACCAGGCCCAGCACCGGGTGCCCGACCCGGTGGACTACATCGAGATGCGGCGTACGACGTTCGGTTCCGAGCTGACGATGCTGCTCTGCCGACTGCGCCGCTCCGACCTGCTGCCGCCCGAGATCTACCGTACGGGCACGGTCCGTGCTCTGGAGAGCTCGGCGTCGGACTACGCGACGCTGGTCAACGACCTCTTCTCGTACCAGAAGGAGATCGAGGTCGAGGGCGAGGTCCACAACGGCGTGCTGGTGCTGCAGACGTTCTTCGACTGCGACTATCCGACGGCCGTGTCGATGGTCGACGACCTGATGCGTGGCCGTCTGCGACAGTTCGAGCATGTGAAGCGGCATGAACTGCCGATGCTGTACGAGGACTTCGCCCTGGACGCCGAGGGGCGCGCGGCCTTCGAGGCGTACGTACGGGAGTTGGAGGACTGGCTGGCCGGCATCCTCAACTGGCATCGGAGCGTCCGCCGTTACGGCGTCGGCGATGTGCGCTGCGGCAGCGGTACAGCGCTGGCACGGATGGGCCCGACGGGGCTCGGGACGTCGGCGGCGCGGGTGGGCGCGCTGTTCGGTCCGTGACTCCGTGACGGCGGGGCCGCTCTCTCAGGAGGAGCGGCCTCGCAGCTCGTCCAGTTCGCGGCGCTCGCGCTTCGTGGGGCGGCCGGCGCCGCGCTCGCGGACGCCGGCGAGGGCCACGTGCTCGCGCGGGGGTGGCGGCGGGCTGTTGTCGACGTAGGCCTCGGCGGCGACCGGCGGGCCGACCCTCTTGGTCAGGAGCTGCTTGACCTCGACGATCCGTTCCCGGCCGCCGTGGAAGAGGCGCACCTCGTCGCCGGGCTTCACCGGCTGGGCGGGCTTGGCGCGCTCGCCGTTCACCTTGACGTGTCCGGCCCGGCAGGCCGCTGCGGCCTGGGAGCGGGTCTTGGTGAGGCGGACCGCCCAGATCCAGCTGTCGACGCGTGCGCTCATCGGCCCCCGCCTCCCGTCATCCCTGCTGGAAGAGCTCGGCGGGCAGCGGCTTGAGGAGTGCGTACAGGTCGTCGGTGATGGGCCGGTCCCAACTGGCGATCGTCACCAGGACGTTGTCGCTGCGGTCGAACTGCACGCAGGAGATCCGGCTCTCGGAGAGCTTGATGCGGCGCACGATCAGCAGGTTGTCGCCCTGCATCACGGGCATGTCCTCGGTGTCGACGACCTCCACCGGCTCGTCGTTCTCCAGGGCCGCGAGGAGCTGCGCGACCTCGAAGGGGATCTGGCCGTCGGCGAGCTCGCGGGCCGGGGAGCCCTCCGGCAGATTGCCGATGATCATCGCGGGGCCGCGGCCGCCGAACAGGTCGTAGCGCAGGAAGACACCCTGGCAGCTGCCGTCGGGGGCGGGCAGCAGACCGGCGCCGAGGTTGCCGGGCCAGTCCCCCGGGTCCATGGCCAGGACGTCGAAGTCCGGGCCCGCGGGTGTGGCGGCGCTACGGCGGCGGAGGAAGGACATAGGGCCATGGTACGTGTCCCGGAGCACGTTGCGACGCGCCGGGGCGGGTCTCGCGACAAGGCCGACACGGGCCCACCGCGCGGGTGCGAGGACGGGCCGAAACAGACGCGCTGAACGGCCCCGACGACGGGCCCGCACGTCCGTGCGCGGGCTCGGCGCGCAGGTGCGAAGCCGGGCGGACCCACGCCCCGAGCCGGACCACGACAGCAGGTCGACGACGGGACCGCACATCCCTATGGCCCCTCGGCGCGCGGGTGCGAGGACAGGCCGCCCCCGCGCCCGAGCCGGACCCCGACCGCGGGTCGACGAGCGGACCGCACGTCCCCCCGGCCCTCGCCGCGCGAGTGCGGCGACCGGGTCGGACAGTCGCGTCCGGCGGGACGGCGGTCGTCCCCGGGCTCAGCCTGGCCGACCGGTCACCTGGGGCTCGCGGCCGGTCTTCCGGAGGGCCTGGGCCAGGCCCGCGCGGTCGGTGCCGAGTTTGCGGTAGACGGCGGAGAGCAGCTGCGTCACGGCGGCCGCGTCGGCGTGCAGGGCGGCCGCCGCGTCATCGCCACGGACCGTGAGCTCGGCGGCGGCACGCTCACGCGCCGTGAGCGTGTCCGTGCCGGCCGAGTGGAGGGTCCTGGGCCGGAGGCCGGCGGCGGTGAGCTCGGCGCGGGCCACCTCCCCCAGACCGTCCGCACCGCAGGTCTGGGCCGCCTCCAGACCTCGGTAGAGGTAGTCGGCGGCCTCGTCCGTCCGGCCGGTGCGGCGCAGGGCTGCGCCGAGGGCGACAAGGGAACGCGCCAGCTCGTACGCGGCGGGTGACCGCTCCAGCCAGTCGACGGACTCCTCCAGAAGCTTCACCCGCTCGTCGCCGACGACGACCTCCGCGGTCACGCGCAGCGCCTGTCCGATCGCGGACGGCGCGCCGTACTGGCGGGCGCGGGCGACCGCCTCCAGGGCGGTCTCGCGGGCCCGCTCGGGGGTCTCGCTCGCCTCGGCGACGGCGAGGTGGAGCTGCCAGGGGCACCAGGCGGGGTTGCGCATCCCCCTCGGGTCGAGGCGGCGGCCGACGGCGGCCAGCTCGGCCGCGGCCTCCTCGACCTGTCCCCGGGCGAGGAGCAGTTCCGCGTACACGGTCTGGGAGTCGGGGAAGGTGACGGCGGCGGGGAACGGCTCGCCGAAGTCGTGGGTCCGGGCGATCCGGTCGGCCTCCTCGACCCGCCCGCGGGCGAGCAGCACCTCGATCATGACGCCGACGGCGTACCACTGGGCGGGGGTGCGGGGGCCGACGCGCTCGGCGAGCCGCAGTCCCGCGCGCACGAAGTCCTCGGCCTCGACGAGCCGGCCGCGCCGGTAGCGGATGTAGCCGAGGAGCGTGTACGCGAAGGAGAGGTGCGCGCCGCGCCAGCCCTGGCGCTCGAACTCCGCCGTGCCGGCCGCGAAGAGCTCCTCGGCTCGGCCGGGCCGGTCGGCGTAGAGGAAGGTGAGGGCCACCAGGACCGGCACCTCGAAGCCACGGCTCTCGTCGGCCCAGCTCAGGCCGCCCTCCAGTGCGCGCTCGGCATGGCCGACGGCGACGGCGGACGTTTCGGCGCGCAGGGTGGCGTCCCAGGCGCGCAGACCGATGACGTACCGCTCGGTGAGGTCGCGGCCGGTGAGCCGGTCGGCGAGCCGGGACAGCCGACGGGAGCGGGCGGGCGAGTCGGGTTCGTCGGCGCGGAAGGCGTCCCACATGAACTTCTCGGCCTGCATACGGAGCCGGCTGCGGGCGTCGGTGGTGAGCCGGGACTCCCGACCGAGGAGCTCGGAGGCCTCCACGAGCCGGTCGCTGTGGGCGAGGACCTGGGAGAGCCGGTAGACGATGCCGTGGCGCAGGGCCGGGTCGGAGATCGGCTCCGCCAGGGCTGCGCGCAGATGGTTGACGGTGGTGGCGGGCTCGGTGAGCAGGGAGGCACTGCCGAGCTCGAAGAGGACGGCAGCGCGGTCGTCGTCGGCGGGCGGTTCGCGCAGGGCGCGGGCGAGGAAGCGGCGGGCGGCGTCGGGGGCGCCGGCACGCAGGTTCTCGTAGGCGGCCGCGCGCAGCTGTTCGACGACCCAGGGGTCGCCCTCGGGATGGGTCTCCAGGAGATGCCGCGCGGCGGCGCCGGCGCCGAGCCCCGCGTCGATGACGCACCAGGCGGCCTGGCCGTGCAGCGCGACGCGGGTGGCGGCGGGGATCGCCTTGTAGACGGCGGTGGCGATCAGCGGGTGGACGAACTCGAGGGTCTCGGTGCCGGCGAGGATGCGGGCGTCGCGCAGGCGCTCGGCGCAGTCGGCGACGGCCTCTCCGCCGAGTCCGGCGACCGCGCCGGCGAGCTGCGGGGAGATCTCGGTGCCGAGGACGGCGCATGCCCAGGCGAGGCGGACGGTGGCGGTGCCGAGGCGTTCGAGGCGCGCGGCGAGTCCGCTCCCCTTGGCGGCGGCGGCGAGGTCACGGAGCTCGTGGGCGCCCGCCGCGGTGGGTTCGAGGCCGCGGTCGCGGACCTTGGCGGCGAGTTCGACGGCTTCGAAGGGGTTGCCGGAGGTGACCGCCCAGCACTCCTGACAGAAGGTGTCGTCGGCGTGGGCGCCGACCCGGTCGCGCACCAGGCGGGCGATGGCTGAGGAGGTGAGCGGTTCGAGTCCGAGGGGCCGCTGCCCCGACCGCCGGCCGGTGAACTCCTCTCCTGTGTCCGGGAGTTCGTCGGGGCGGTAGGCGACGACGAGGAGCATCGGCAGCTCTTCGGCGCGGGGGGCGAAGGCGGAGAGCCAGCCGAGGGACTCGGGGTCGGCCCAGTGGGCGTCGTCGAGGACGACGACGAGCGGCGCGCGCCGGACGGCGAGGTGGGTCAGGACCCAGTCGAGTCCGTCGCGCAGTCCCTGGGGGTCGGGGGGCGCGCCCTCACCGGCGGTGCACAGTCCGAGGGCGGGGCCGACGATGTCGTACCAACTGCCGAGCTGCGTACGGAGTTCGGTGTCGGAGGCGGTGGCGAGCTGGGGCTGCAGCAGTTGCCGGGCGACATGGAACGCCACTTGCTGCTCCTGGTCCCCGCCCCGGGCGGAGAGCACGGCACAGCCCTTGCCTGCGGCGCGCCGCCGGATCTCGGCGAGCAGTGTGGTCTTTCCCAGCCCGGCGGGCGCGGCGTAGGTGAGCACGCCGCCGCGAGGGGTACGGATCCCCCGCGGGTACGGCGCCTCCGCGACCGGGTCCGACGGCGCCACCGGCCGTCCGGAGGCATCCGAGCCCTCACGTTGTGGCTCCGCCTCCGCACCCACCGGCGCCACCCGTCGTGCGACGGCGTCGTGATCCTCGCGTGGCACGTCGGCGTCCTGGGCCGCGCCCCTCAGCAGGCGCAGCCGGTGTCCCTCCGGTGCGGCCTGGTCCGTTTCGTCGCGCGGGAGCGGGACCCGATCGGCCGAGTCGGGCCGAGCAGGCCAGGCGTCGTCGTCGCCGAGACCCGCCAGCAGGTTCAACGCCTCTTCCGCCGCCGCGAGTTCGGCCTCGCGCTCGAAGAGGCCGAAGCCCCGGCGGCCCGTCCTGTCGCTCCGTACTGTCACGTTCCACCCCCACGCCGGGGGCGCACACCCGGCGCGCGGATGAGTGCGGCCGGGCCGAGGCCCCGCGAAGATCCCAGCGTACGCCGGTCGGGGCCGCCTGTGACCCTTAGACGGAAGACCGGGTGGCCCGCTCCGCGAGCCGGTGCAGAACAGCCAACGCCTCGTCCGCGCGCGCCTGTTCGACGAAGAGATGATCGTGGTGGAAGCCGGCCACGACGTTGCAGCTCAGCCCGGCGTCGGCGAGTTCGCGGGCGACCGCGGCGGTGAGTCCGACGGCGTCGAGCGCGGAGTGGACCCGCAGCGTGATCCAGCCGGCCACATAGTCGTACGCCAGGGAGGCCGCGTCCGCCTCCTCCTGGCGTACGACCAGGGTGAGCCCCTCGCGCTCGGCGATGGTGGCGACCGGGACGACGCCCGCCGGAGCGGGGCCGTCCACGGTGACGAAGACATAGCGGCCGGGGTTCAGCTCCGGCCGCATCCCGGCGACGAGCCGGGTCAGATCACGCTCTGCACTCATGATCACCACCCTAGGACGGGCGGGACCACCGACAGCGATGACAGCGCGTCAGGTCAGGTCGAACTCACCTTCGCGGGCGTTGACCACGAACGCCCGCCACTCGGCCGGGGTGAAGATCAGTGACGGCGCTTCGGGCCGTCCTCCGTTGCGCATCGCGATGAAGCCCTCCACGAAGGCGATCTGGACGTCTCCCGTTCCCTGGCTGCTCGACCGCCAGTCGGCCTCGCTGAGGTCGAGTTCCGGCTTGTCCCAGCCCGCGAAGGCGTGCTGGGTGGTGGTGCTCTCCGCCACGTCCGTGCTCCTCCCGCATCCCGCAACATCGTCGTCCGAGGGCTCAGGGTAGCGAGCGGCACCGGGTGCCGACAGACCTCAGGCCGCCGGTGGCCGGTCCCCCACGAGCCACATGGAGAAGAACTGCGCGCCCCCTCCGTACGCGTGTCCGAGCGCCCTTCGCGCCCCGTCCACCTGGTGTTCGCCGGCCTGCCCGCGCACCTGGAGCGCGGCCTCCGCGAAGCGGATCATTCCGGAGGCGCCGATGGGGTTGGTGGAGAGCACGCCGCCGGAGGGGTTCACCGGCAGGTCGCCGTCGAGTTCGGTGACCCCGGCCTCGGTGAGTTTCCAGCCCTCGCCCTCCTCGGCGAAGCCCAGGTTCTCCAGCCACATCGGCTCGTACCAGGAGAACGGCACGTACATCTCGACGGCGTCGATCTCACGGCGCGGGTCGGTGACGCCGGCCTGCCGGTAGACGTCGGCGGCGCAGTCCTTGCCGGCCTGCGGCGAGACGAAGTCCTTGCCCGCGAAGAGCGTGGGCTCGCTGCGCATCGCGCCGCCGTGCACCCATGCGGGCGGCCGGGGCGAACGCTCGGCGCCCGCACGGTCGGTGAGGACCATGGCGCAGGCGCCGTCCGAGGACGGGCAGGTCTCCGAGTAGCGGATCGGGTCCCAGAGCATCGGCGACGCCTGGACCTTCTCCAGGGTGATGTCGTGCTCGTGGAGGTGGGCGCACGGGTTCTTCAGCGCGTTGCGCCGGTCCTTGTACGCGACCAGGGAGCCGACGGTGTCGGGGGCTCCGGTGCGGCGCATGTAGGCGCGCACGTGCGGGGCGAAGAAGCCGCCGGCCCCGGCGAGGAGCGGCTGCTGGAACGGGACGGGCAGGGACAGGCCCCACATGGCGTTCGATTCGGACTGCTTCTCGAAGGCGAGGGTGAGGACGGTGCGATGGACGCGGGCGGCGACCAGGTTCGCCGCGACCAGCGCCGTCGAGCCGCCGACGGAGCCGGCGGTGTGGACGCGGAGCATCGGTTTGCCGACCGCGCCGAGGGCGTCGGCGAGGTACAGCTCCGGCATCATCACGCCCTCGAAGAAGTCGGGCGCCTTGCCGATGACGACGGCGTCGATGTCCGCCCACGTCAGCTCGGCGTCCTCCAGCGCGCGCAGGGCGGCCTCGCGGACGAGTCCGGCGATGGAGACGTCATGCCGGGCGGCGACGTGCTTGGTCTGGCCGATCCCGACGACGGCGACTGGCTCCTTAGGCACGGTTCTCCCCTTCCAGGACGGCGACCAGGTTCTGCTGCAGGCAGGGGCCGGAGGTGGCGTGGGCGAGGGCGCGGTCGGAGGCGCCCCGGTGGATGCGGGCGGCGGCCTCGCCGAGCCGGATGAGGCCGGCGGCCATCATGGGGTTGGCGGCGAGCGCTCCGCCGGACGGGTTGACCCTCACCCTGTCGTCGAGGTCGAGGGCTCGGCGGAGTACGACCTCCTGGGAGCTGAAGGGCGCGTGCAGTTCGGCCGTGTCGACCGGCCGCTCGAAGGCGCCGGCGCGTTCGGCGGCGAGCCGGGTGGAGGGCGAGTCCGTGAGGTCGCGGACCCCGAGGGCGTGGGGCTCGATCCGGTGGTCCATGCCGCGGATCCAGGCGGGCCGGTCGCACAGCTCCCGGGCCTTGTCCCCGACGGCGAGGATCACGGCGGCGGCGCCGTCGCCGACGGGCGGGCAGTCGCCGGTGCGCAGGGGACCGACGACGTACTCGCCCTGCGGGCGGGCGCCCGGAAGCTGGGCGTGCGGGTTGTCGCTCGCGTCCTCGCGGCTGCGGGTGGCGATGGCGGCCAGGGCCGGCTCGTCGGTGTGGCCCGCGTCGATGAGCGCCTGCGCCTGGAGTGCGGCGAGGGCGACGGAGTCGGGCCAGAGCGGAGCGAGGTAGTAGGGGTCCAGCTGCCGGGTGAGGACGTCGCGCACGGAGCCGGGCGAGGACTTCCCGTAGGAGTAGACGAGCGCGGTGTCGGCCTCGCCGGTCAGCAGCTTCACCCAGGCCTCGTAGAGGGCCCAGGCGCCGTCCATCTCGACGTGGGACTCGGAGATCGGGGGCCAGGCGCCGACGCCGTCGAGGGCCATGGTGAAGGAGAACGCCCGCCCGGCGAGGTAGTCGGAGGAGCCCGAGCAGGTGAAGCCGATGTCGGAGGTCTTCAGGCCGGTCTGCCGCAGCACCTCGTGGAGAACGGGCATGACCATCTCGACCTCGGAGAACTCGTCCGTGGTCCGGAGATGGTCGGTCTGGGCGAAGGCGACGATCGCCACCTCTCGGTCCGGCGTCACAGCAGCTCCTTGTACGTGTCGTAGTCGGCGTCGGCCTCGCCGCAGGGCCGGTAGTGGTCGGGGTAGCGGCCGTCCTCGCTCCATACGGGTTCGACGCGCAGCCCCATGCGGACCTGGTCGTACGGGATGCCGCCGATCCGGCCGTGGAGGGCGAGCCCGGCGCCGTCGAGGGCGATGTGGGCGTAGACGTACGGGACTTCGATGTCGAGGCCGCGGGCCTTGATGTTGACGATGCAGAAGGTGGTCACGGTGCCGCGTGGGCCGACCTCGACCTGTTCGGTCGTGGCGACGCCACAGGTGGGGCAGGCGCCGCGGGGCGGCACGTAGACCTTCGTGCAGGACGGGCAGCGCTCCCCGACGGTCCTGTTGTCGGCGAGCGCCCGGAGATAGCGGGTCTGGGCGCGGCCGGGGCTGTACGTGTAGTCGAGCCGGGCGGCCGCGACGATGCCGGTCACGGGGTCTTCGAAGGCGCCGTCGTGGTCGCGCACGTCGGTGACGGGCTTGTCGCTGTCGGAGGGTTCGAAGCAGGCGATGTCGGTGATGGCGCCGGCCCGTTCGGCTGCCCAGCGGATCCGGACCCGCATCCCGGTGCGGACGGCGTCGGGTCCGGGCGCGTCGAGGGCGTGCAGGAGTGCGGTGTCGGCGCCGTCGAGCCGGACGAGGACCCAGGCGAACGGCTTGGCGAGCGGCTGCCCGGGGCGGGGTTCGGGGTTCCAGGCCCAGGTGGTGACGGTGCCGGTGGCGCCGATCTCGACGAGTTCGCGGAGTTCGGCGGCGGTCTCGGGGTCGTACTCGACGGGCGGCACGAGCACGCGCCCGTCCCCGGTCCGTACCCCGAGCACGGTCCGTTCGCGCAGCCCGGTCAGAAACGCGGACTGCACGGGCCCGAGGGACCGGGTGAAGGGAAACTCGACGACGAGCGGTGCGCGGAGTGTCTCTGGCGCGGAAGCGGGGGGCAATGGGGGCTCCTTGGTCCGGGTCGGTACGAGTCGGTGCCGTTGTGCGGGTCGATGCGGTCGGAGGCCCGGAGGCCGCTGCGCGGGGCCTTCTGCCCACCCCTCCCCCTATGCCTGGCGGCAGTGGGGATCCCCACTTCCTGAACCGGGGGCAATCCCCCCGCCCCCGTATATGGCCTGTGGTGTGTCCTCCGCCCTCGACGGGCCGAGATTCCGCCCGGTGGGTGGCATCCAGCCCCGCCGGAGGCCCCACGCCTTCAGGACGTAGGGGGCGTTCGAGGCGCGGGGGCCGGGACGGAGCCCCCGGTTCGGGAAGGGGCGAGGTGAGGAAGGGTCACTCCCGGCGGTACACCGGCTTACGCTTCTCCGCGAACGCGCGCGCGCCCTCCTTCGCGTCCGCCGTTCCGAAGATCGGCCAGCCGCGCTTCAGTTCAGCCGCCAGCCCTTCCGTCTCGGTCATCTCGGCGGTCTCGTACACCGACGCTTTCACCGCCTCGACCGCCAACGGCCCGCACGCGTTGATCTGTTCGGCGACGGCGAGGGCCGCGTCCAGCGTCGTGCCGTCGGGAACGACCCGGCCGACGAGTCCGATGCGGGCAGCCTCCTCGGCGCTGTACGGGCGCCCGGTCAGCAGCATTTCGAGGGCATGGGTCCGGGCGATCTGCCGAGGCAGCCGGACGGTCGAGCCTCCGATCGGGAAGAGTCCGCGTTTCACCTCGAAGAGCCCGAACGTGGCGGAGGAGCCCGCGATCCTGATGTCGGTGCCCTGGAGGATCTCGGTGCCACCGGCGACGCAGTAGCCCTCGACGGCCGCGATGACCGGCTTGCGCGGCCGGTGGTGGCGCAGCATCGCCTTCCAGTGCAGATCGGGGTCGGCCGTCATGCGGTCGCGGTACTGCTCGCCCTCCATTCCCTTGCCCGCCAGGGCCTTGAGGTCCATCCCGGCGCAGAAGGAGCCGCCCGCCCCGGTCAGGACGACGGAGCGGATCGTGTCGTCGGCATCGGCCTCCAGCCAGCCGTCGTAGAGCCCCACCAGCATGGGCAGCGAGAGCGCGTTCTTGGCCTCCGGCCGGTTGAGTGTGAGCACGAGTGTGGCGCCTTCGCGCTGCACGGTGAGGTGTTCGGTCCCACCCATGGACGTCCTCCCGTCTCCAGACCTGGAACAGGTTGCAGTAGGTGCGCGTCCAGTTCAATAGTTTTCTGACACTCAGTCAGATTCTTCTGCACACCCCCTTCCCACCATCGCCCGTCGGCGCTCTAATGACCGCCTCGGCCGGTGCAGGCCAGGACGACCAGCAGAGTCAGGAGGAACGGTGGAGTACAACCTTGCCGACCTGTTCGAGTCGGTCGTCGACGTGGTCCCGGACCGCGAGGCGCTCGTGTACGTCGACCACCCGGGTACGGGCGCCGAGCGCCGGCTCACGTACGCGGAGCTCGACGCCGCCGCCAACCGGCTCGCCCACCATCTGATCGACTCCGGCATCCGGCCGGGCGAACACCTGGGCCTGCACCTGTACAACGGCATCGAGTATCTGCAGACCGTCCTGGCCTGCCTGAAGGCCAGGATCGTCCCGGTCAACGTGAACTACCGCTACGTGGAGGAGGAGCTGGTCTACCTCTACCGGGACGCCGATCTGGCCGCGCTCGTCTTCGACGCCGAGTTCACCGGACGGGTCGCGGCCGCGCTGCCGCAGACGGAGAAGCTGCGGCACCTCGTGCGGGTGGGGACCCCGCCCGCCCGTCGCCCGACCACCACCCCTCAACGAGCTGCTTCGCAGCACAGCACCTCATTCGAGGACGCACCGGAGCTCGCTTGCGCCGCGTTCGCGGACGCCGAGGCCGGGGGCTCGCCGGAACGCGGCTTCGGTCCGCGTTCGGCGGACGACCTCTTCATCATCTACACGGGCGGTACGACGGGGATGCCGAAGGGCGTCATGTGGCGCCAGGAGGACCTGTTCTTCGCCGGGCTCTTCGGCGGCGACCCGGCGGGCGAGCCGGTCAAGCGACCCGAGGAGCTGGCCGAGCGGGTCGCGGCGGGCGGTTCGGGGATCACCTTCTTCCCCGCTCCCCCGCTGATGCACGGGACCTCGACGCTGACCTCGTTCATCGCCTTCAACTACGGGCAGCGGGTGGTCATCCACCGCAAGTACGCGCCCGAGGAGGTGCTCCGCACGATCGAGAAGGAGAAGGTCTCCAGCGTGTCGCTCGTGGGCGACGCCATGCTGAGGCCGCTGATCGACGCGCTCCACGGCCCGCTCAAGGGCACGGACCTCTCCTCCCTGTTCAGCGTCTCCTCCTCCGGGGCGATCATGTCGGAGACCGTACGGGCACAGTTCCAGGCGCTCGTCCCGAACGTGCTGCTCCTGAACAACTTCGGCTCCTCCGAATCCGGGTCCAACGGCAAGGCGACGGACGACTCGGGCCCGGAGAAGGGCTTCCGCCTGGAGGTCAACGAGCGGACGCGGGTGGTGGACCCGGCGACGTACGCGGAGGTCGCGGTCGGCGAAGTGGGGCGCCTCGCCCAGCGCGGCCATGTGCCGCTCGGCTACTACAACGACCCGGCGAAGACGGCCGAGACCTTCTTCCAGAAGGGCGACGAGCGCTGGGTGCTCCTCGGCGACATGGCAACCGTCGACGAGGCCGGCATCGTCACCGTCCTGGGGCGCGGCTCCCAGTGCATCAACACCGGCGGCGAGAAGGTCTATCCGGAGGAGGTCGAGCAGGCGCTCAAGTCCCATCCGGACGTGTACGACGCGCTGGTGGCCGGGGTCCCGGACGCGAAGTGGGGCAACCATGTGGCGGCCGTGGTCCAGCTGCGCGCCGGAGCGGCCGCGCTCGACCTGGAGACCGTCCAGACCCACTGCCGGACCCGGCTCGCCGGCTACAAGATCCCCCGCCAGCTGGTGATCACCGAACACATCGAGCGCTCCCCGAGCGGCAAGGCCGACTACCGCTGGGCCCGCACCGTGGCGGCGGCCGAGGACGCGGGGGCGTAGGGGTGCCAGGCCCCGCGAGCCCGGCCTGATCGGCAGGGCACCCCAGCGAGCAGCCCCTGGGGCGGACTGTCCGAACAGCCCGCCCCAGGGGTTTTCCATGAGCCGTCGCCTCCATGGGGAACGCCGGCGGCGAGATCCGTTTGAGGGCGGATCCGGATTCACACGTATGCACCAACCGTGGCCGTGGTCAGGAAGGGCGGTCCGCGTGTGGTTCGGCCATACAGCCGCTGCCGAGTCGTGAGCGTTCTCGGGATGCGGTGCCCTGGACGTGGCTGCGTGCCGACGTTTCCCGAGCGACGGGCGGCGGGCCCGCGTCCGGGAAGGCGGAACACCCCATGCTCATACCGACAGCGCGTCGTCGCGGTTACGTCGCCGTCATCACCGCGTTGATGACCTGCTCGACCATGTGGACCGGGCAGGGCCTGGCCGCGGCCGACGGATCCTCCACACCGACGGTGCCCACCCCGGAGCTGCGCTGGAAAGCCTGCACAGCGAGCAGCCCGTTCGACTGCGCGACCGTGAAGGTGCCGCTCGACTACGACGACCCGGGTGGCCGCAGTATCGAGCTGGCAGTGGTCAGACGGAAGGCGACCCGATCCGATCAGCGGATCGGCACCCTCTTCTTCAACCCCGGCGGACCCGGCGGGCCGGGATCGGTCCAGATGCCGGAGAATTACGAGTCCTTCCCGCGCGAGGTGCGGGAACGGTTCGACATCGTCAGCTGGGATCCCCGTGGCATCGGCAACAGCACCGCGGTGAACTGCTTCGCGAGCCCCGAGGAAGCCGCGGAGTGGAACGCGAGCAAGGCGGCGGGCTTCCCGGTCGGAGCGAAGGAGCGAGCGGCGTTCGCCGCCGCGTACGAGGAACTGGGCCGGCGCTGTGCGCAGCGTGATCCTGAGCTCCTGCGCCACGTGTCGACCGCCGACACCGCTCGCGACCTCGAGCAGCTTCGCAGGGCCGTGGGCGACCAGCAGCTCACCTACTACGGGATCTCCTACGGCACGTACCTGGGCGCCACCTACGCGAACCTCTTCCCCGACAGGGTCCGTGCCATGGTCCTCGACGCCAACTGGGACCCGCGGGCCTGGACGAACAACGCCTCCGACGAGCCCGCGCGGACCACGTCGTTCCAGCGCCTCGGCTCGGGCCGTAGCGCCGCGCAGACCGTGAACCGGTTCCTCACGTTGTGCGGATCCGCCACGACGGCACGCTGCGCGTTCTCCGCCGGCAGCCCGGAGGCGACCCGGGACAAGTACGAGCAGTTGCTGCAGCGGCTCCGAAAGGAACCCGTGGGCACGTGGACCTACGCGGGTACGGTGGCCGACGTGGTGAGCAGCCTCTACGTCGTCCAGCCCCGGGCGACACAGCTCGCCGGCAGGCTGCAGGACCTGTGGCAGGGTCGTGTTCCCGAGCCCTCCCCCCTTCCGCCCCCGCCGCCGGTCCCCGACCCGAACCCGTACCTGGGCGAGGAACAGGCCACCGCGGTCCTCTGCGGTGACAGCCCCAACCCGCGGGACCCCGGCACCTACCACACTCTGGCAGAGGCCGCGGCCACCACCGCAGGGGACACCGGACGCTACTGGATCTGGGCTTCCGCGGGCTGTGCCGCCTGGCCGGCGGTCGCCGCGAACAGCTACCGCGGCCCGTGGAACACGCCGACGGCGAACCCCATCCTGGTGATCGGGAACACCGACGACCCCTCCACCCCTCTGTCGGCCGCCAAGGCCCTGACGAAGGAACTGGCCGACGCCCGCTTGCTGACCCACGACGCCATCGGGCACACGGCACTCTTCAACCCGAGCAGCTGCGTCAACGCTCGGACGAGTCGCTATCTCATCGACGGCAGCCTCCCGCCGACCGGCACGACGTGCCGCCAGGACGTGCTTCCCTTCTCCGCACCCCAGTTGGCCGAGTCCGGCGGCAACACCACCACGGCCGGTCTCGCGGGTCTCGGCGCGGTCCTCCTCCTCACCGGAGGTGGGCTGCTGTTCGCCCTGCGCAGGTGCCGCGGCGACCGCTGACAATCGACACGAGAAGATCGCCCGTCTACGAAGCGGTGGTCTCACTCGCGTCGTTCCCGCTCCGACAAGGTCCGTTCCAAGCGGACCTCAGATCCCGAACTTCCGGAGAACGGCGAGGAATTCGGCCGGGCGGGACGTGTGGATCTCGTGGCCCGTGTCGATGGTGACGAGTCGGCCGTCCTGGATCCGGTCCGCCATCCAGGACAGCCGCTCCTGCGCGAGGTGGCTGTCCTGGCCGCCGGCCAGGATCAGGGTCGGGGACGTGAGCGCGGTGAGGCCCTCGCGCCAGGCGGGATCCGGCTCGTTCAGCTGGGCATTGGTCGCGAGTACGACTTCCCAGTCCAGACCGAGAGGCCCCTCGGGGCGCGCGGCATGGCCGCGCGGCGGGTCCAGCGGGAAGAAGACGGGCGCCTCCTCCAGGACCAGCCGGCCGATCAGGCCCGGTTCGTCCATGGCGAGGAGGTAGGACGCGGCCCCTCCCATCGAGTGGCCGACCACATCGGCGCCGACGAGGTCCAGCTCCTTCAGGAACCCGCGCAGGTCGTCGCGGAACACGTCGAATCCGTACGGGCCGGTCCAGTCGCTCAGACCGTGCCCCCGCAGGTCGACGGCGTACACCCGACGGTCGGTGGCCAGCTCCTCAGCGATCCGTGTCCAGTCGGCGTTGCTCCCGCCCCGGCCGTGGACCAGGACCACGGGTGCGGCGTCGGCCGAGCCCCACACCCGGTAGGCCAGACGGATCCCGTCCACGGTGACCGTACGGACCTCGGGGTCGAGGAACGCGGCGAGCGGTCGGACGAAGGCGCCCGCGTCGTCCACCCACGGGAAGTGCCCGGCGCCGCGCTGGACCACGAGCTCGGCGTGCGGGAAGAGCTCGGCGAGCTCGGCCGCCCGCGCCGGGGACGGCCCTCCGTCGTACTCCCCCGCCAGGATCAGCACGGGGGCGGTGACGGCGGCCAGCGCCGACCGGGTCGTCTCGGGATCGAACGCACCGGCCGCGTAGTACGCCCCCGCGGCCTCCCAGTGCGCCTCGTCGCCGACGGCGGCCGCGTGCGCCTGGGCCGCTCCGTCCCACCGTCCGTAGACGAAGGGAGAGATGAGTTCCATGATCCGTGCCATGGGGGTGTCGGCGCCGATCGTCGCCAGGGCGGCCCGTGCCTCCGCGTACCAGGGCTTGTCGGCGAAGACCTCGGTGGCCTTGTTCCACTCCTCGTCCGTGATCTCGATGCCCACGGCTTGCGTGCCCGGGGTGACCAGGACGAGGGAGCGCACCCGGTCGGGGTGGGCCGCGGCGTACAGCGTGGCCAGGTTTCCGGTGGCCGAGTGGCCGAGCAGGTCGATCCGCTCCAGACCGAGGTGGATCCGGAGCGCCTCCACGTCGGCCACCTGACGGTCGCAGCGGTACGAAGCGGGATCCACGGGCTCCGCACTGGCACCCGTGCCGCGCAGGTCGAGCACGATCAGACGACGGTGGGCGGCGAGACCACCGAGGTCGCCGAGGTAGGTGGCATCGCGCATGGGGCCGCCGGGCAGACAGACGAGCACCTCGCCCTCCCCACGTACGTCGTAGGCGAGTTCGGTTCCGTCGTACGTCGTGAACTTGGGCATGCCACCGATCGTCGGCTGCTGCGGATGATCTTCGCAAGCAATTTCGCCGACAGCGCGATACGGTGGGAATCCCCCATCCACGAAGGAACCGCTCACCCATGCCCGAGACCCTCCGAGGCGACTGCGCCAACTGCTTCGGGCTGTGCTGCGTCGCCCTGCCCTTCGCGAAGTCCGCGGACTTCGCGGTGAACAAGGCGTCCGGCGAGCCGTGCCGGAACCTCCAGGAGGACTTTCGCTGCGGCATCCACACCAAGCTGCGGCCGAGCGGGTTCTCGGGCTGCACGGTGTACGACTGCTTCGGTGCCGGCCAGAAGGTCTCGCAGGTCACCTTCGGCGGGGTCTCGTGGCGCGAGGCACCCGAGAGCTCACGGCAGATGTACGAGGTGTTCCCCGTGATGCGCCAGCTCCACGAGCTGCTGCGCTATCTCACCGAGGCCCTCGCCCTCGCCGCGGCCCGCCCGCTCCACGGCGAGCTGCGCCGGTCCCTGGCCCGGGTGGAAGCCCTGACGGAGGGCACGGCGGACGAGCTGGAGAAGCTGGACGTGTCCGCCGTACGCGGCGAGGTCAATCCGCTCCTGTTGAAGACCAGCGCGCTGGTCCGGGCCACGGCGGGCGGCAGGACCAAGAGCCGTCGGGGCGCCGATCTGATCGGGGCCCGGCTGCGCGGGGCGAAGCTGCGGGGCGCCGACCTGCGCGGATCGCTGCTGATCGCCGCCGACCTGACGGGCGCGGATCTGTCCCTGGCCGACCTGATCGGCGCCGACCTCCGCGACGCCGATCTCTCCGGTGCGGACCTCACCGGCGCGCTGTTCCTCACCCAGCCGCAGCTGAACGCGGCCCGCGGCGACGCCTCGACCCGCCTGCCGAGCGGCTTCGAGCGCCCGGCCCACTGGGCGGCGCGCTAGGAGCCCTCGGGGTCGTACACGTACGGCGTGGTCGTCGTCAGCGCGGCGAAGCCGAGGCGCTGGAGGATCGGGCGGCTGGTGTCGGCAGCGTCGACCTGGACGAAGCGGTGGCCGCGCTCGACGGCGATCCCGGTACGGAACGCGACCAGGGCCCGGTAGAGGCCCTTGCCCCGCCAGGGTTCGACCGTGCCGCCGCCCCAGAGGCCGGCGAAGTCCGTGCCGGGGTACAGCTCCAGCCGCGCGGCGCTCACCGGCTCGTCGCCTGCCATGGCGACGACGGCGGCGACGGTGTCGGGGGTCGCGGCCAGCTGGTCGAGCAGCTGACGGCCGATGTGGGAGCTGTCGCCCCCGAAGGCCCGGTCGTGGACTTCGGTCACGAGCTTCACCCCGGCCTCGTCGGTGACCGCGACCAGCTCGACGCCCTCGGGCAGCGTCACGGTCCTGGGGAGCGCGGCCGCCTCGGCGACCATCAGCGTCTCCTGGTCCTCGGCGACGAAGCCGGCGGCGAGGAGCCGGTCGGGGAGGTCGGCCGGGAGGTCGTGCCCGTACACCTTCCATTCGAAGGGCCGCCCCAACGCGGTGAAGTGGCGCACCTGTTCGGCGATGGCCTCGTCGGCGTCGGTCTCGTCGAGGCCGGACCACAGCACCGCGTTCCAGGCGTGCTCGGGGCCGGACAACCGGACCACCGCACCGTCCCGCTCCACCCGCGAGCCGGGCCCGTCGGGGCGCGCGCCCAGCCTCATCTGGCGGTCGTACAGGGCGCGTATCTCTTCATGGTCCATGCGGCCACTCCAGCACCGGCGGTCGGAGCGCGGCAACCGGATATCCGCGCTCCGACGACGCGCCGGGATCAGATCCGATCGGCGACGATCATCAGGTAGTGGAAGCTGCCTTCCTTGTACGCCGTGAGAAAGGGGTCCTCGATGCCGGTGGCCACCGAGCACATGGACCGCAGCTCCCAGTACGGCATCGTCGCCGCCGTCAGGTCGACGACCTCGATCGGGACGAGGTTGCTCTCGGCGAGCGCGCGGAAGTACGCGCTGCGCGGGTGGATGTTGCAGGTGTAGTGCTCGTCGATCCGGCTGACGGCCTTGGAACGTAGGCCGGTCACGTCGTTGGAGCAGCCGGTGATGCAGACGTAGCGGCCGCCGCGCTCCAGGAGACGGGAGAACTCGTCGAAGAGCTCGAAGAGGTCCACGTACATCGTGGTCTCGTTGGTCCAGATCGCCTGGCGAGAGCGGGCGGTGAAGCCGGTGTCCAGCATGTTGCGGAAGTGGAACCTCACGCGGTCGGCGACCCCGCGCTTCTCCGCCTGCGCGTTGGCGAAGTCGACCTGGTATTCGGAGATCGAGACGCCGTCGACTCGGCAGCCGAAGCGCTGCTCGGCCATGAAGCCGGTGCCGCCGCGGCCCGAGCCCGCGTCGAGGAGCCGGTCGTCGGGAGTGCGAGCGCCCAGGTGGTCGAGGAGCAGCTCGGCCTGGGCGGTCTCCAGGCGGTGCAGCTCCTGGATGATCCGGGCGTCACGGGTGCTCTCGGGGTCGGCGAGGACGGCGGGGTCGTAGTCGCCGATGCCGTAGTGGTGGTGGTAGAGCCCGTCGATCTCGCCGAGCCGCAGGTTCACCGGGTCCTGCTGGTTGGTGTTCCAGTAGCGGGCCACGGACTCCTGATAGGCCGTACGCAGCACGGCGGATTGCGTGGACGTGGGCATGCGTGGAAGTCCTTACGTGGTTCTGGCGCGGGACGGAAGCGACCGGAGGAACGAGCGGGGCTCAGGCACGCGGACGCACCTCGACGTTCTCCAGGATTCCGATGGCGTCCGGGACGAGGACGGCGGCCGAGTAGTAGGTGGAGACGAGGTAGGAGATGATCGCCTTCTCGTCGATCCCCATGAAGCGGCAGTTGAGGCCGGGCTCGATCTCGTCGGGGATCCCGGTCTGGTACAGCCCGATGACGCCCTCGTTGTTCTCCCCGGTCCGCATCGCGATGATCGAGGAGGTCTGGTGCTCGCTGACGCCGATCTTGCCGCAGGGCAGGATCGGAACCCCTCGCCAGGCCGGGATGGCGTGCCCGTCCATGTCGACGGAGTTGAGCATCAGGCCGCGCTTGTTGCACTCCTTGCCGAAGGCGGCGATGGCCCGGGGGTGGGCGAAGAGGAACTGGGTGCCGCGGCGCATGCTCAGCAGGTCGTCGAGGTCGTCCGGCGTGGGCGGGCCCGAGTGGGTCTGGATGCGCTGGTCGAAGTCCGTGTTGTTGAGGAGCCCGAACTCCGGGTTGTTGACGAGCTCGTACTCCTGGCGTTCGCGCAGCTCCTGGATGGTCAGGCGCAGCTGCTGCTGCGTCTGGTTCATCGGCTGGTTGTAGAGGTCGGCGACCCGGCTGTGCACCTTCAGGACGGTCTGGGCGACGCTCAACTCGTACTCGCGGGGCCTGAGTTCGTAGTCCGCGAAGGCACCGGGCAACAGCGCCTCGCCGACGTGGCCGGCGCTGAGCTCGATGGCCGCCTCGCCCGCCTTGTTGAGGGGACGATGCCGGCCGTCGGAGCCGATGCCCCGGACATGGGTACCCAGGTGCTCGTACTGGTCCGCAACGGCCTTGTACGCCGACTGGGGCAGCGCCAGGAGCGTCACCGCGGTCGTGGCCTTGGCCGTGAACTCCCACTTGCCGTCGCCGGCGAGGACATGGCCGCCGAAGGTGTCGCCGTCACCGAGCCGGCCGAGCAGGGTCTCGTCTCCGTACTTGCCGACGCCGACCTTCTCGACCTTGCCGTGCGCGATCAGATAGACGTGGTCGGCCTTCTTGCCGGAGTGCACGATGACCTGGCCGGGCTCGTACTCCTTCTGCACGAACCGGTCGGCGAGCGCGCCGAGCACCGTCGGGTCGTCGAATCCTCGCAGCAAGGGAAGTTCGGCCAGCTCGGCCGGGACGACCTCGACCTTCGAGCCGTTCTTGACGAACGTCACCCGGCCGTCGCCGACCACGTAAGAAAGGCGCCGGTTGACGCGGTACGTGCCGCCGGGCGTGTGGATCCAGGGCAGCTTGCGCAGCAGCCAGCGGGAGCTGATGCCCTGCATCTGGGGTTCGGACTTGGTGGTGGTCGCGAGGTTGCGCGCCGCGGCCGTGCTGAGGCTGAGCTGGATCTGGCGCACCTCGGCCGAGGGGCCGGGGGTTGCGGCGGGCGCCGTCTGCGCTGTGTCGACCGACATGGTCTGACTCCGTTCCTGGAAATCTCTACGTTCGTCACTCTCCGCATCCAGATGTAACGCATTGTTGCCGACGTCATATGCATGCGCCGGACCGTGCCGCAGCACAGGTCCACGAGGGGCGCCCCCCGAGCGCCCGTGCGCGCTCCGCCGTCCGGGGCGTCACCGCACGGGGGACGCCTCCTCGGTGGAGTCCCAGAACTGCGCGAGCGCGCCCTCCTGGTACGGCGCGGGGCTCACGCTCAGCTCTCCGGCGAAGGGCCGGTCGAGCACGACGACCAGCAGGAGGCTGAAGCCGATGAGCGCCGCCACTGCCCCGACGAAGAGCAGTTGCATGCGCCGGCTGCGCATTCCGTAGAGGAAGGTGAGCGGGATGATGACCAGGGCGCCGCCGACGGCGAGGACCTGAAGGAGGGGCGGCAGTTGCTGCCCGGCCATCGTGAGCCGCGCCCGGCGCTGTCCCGCCACGTCGTCGAGCTTGGAGGCGGCCTGCGCGTAGAAGACCTTCTGCGACTCGGTGACGGGTTCGTACGCCTGCAGGGCGTCGTACAGCGCCTCCAGCTTGGCGCCGGTGACGGAGTAGTCCGCGGCCCCCTCCCGCATGAGCGGCCACTGCACCTCGACGACGGCGTGCACATAGCCGTCGGCCGCCGCGTTCACCCGGGCCTGGTCGGCGGGCGGAAACGCCCGCGCGTCCCGCACGATGAGCGCGACGCCGGTGGCCTCGGCCGCGACGACGTTCTGCGTGTTCTCCATCTGGGTCCACAGGGTGACGATCACGAAGGCGAGGATGATCCCGTAGATGGCGCCGAACATTCCGAGGACGACACCCACCATGTCGTTGTGCTCGCCGTCGGCGAGCCGGGGGTGCCTGCGGCGGAGCAGCACGCTCCCGGCGAGTGCCGCGACGACGGTGCCGCCGACGATCACGAGGGCGAGGGTGAGGGTGCCGAGGTGGTTGAGCAGCCAGAGTGTCACGGTCACCGACCGTAGCGGGGCGATCACGGGATCGGAAAATCGGCGCCACCCTCTTGCCATGGAAGGGGTCCGGCCGGATTTACTGGCCTCGAACGGATCTACCGAATGATCGGTAGTCCGATTTCGGATGTTCAGGGCGTACGGACGGGAGTGGGCGGCACATGACGGATCTGCTGGACAGCGGCGAACGGCTCGGACGCGCGGAGCTGGAGGCGCTCCAGCTGGACCGCCTGCGGGCCACCCTGCGCCACGCGTACGAGAACGTCGGCTTCTACCGGCAGTCCTTCGACAAGGCGGGCATCCGTCCCGACGACTGCCGCTCGCTCGCCGACCTCGCCCGCTTCCCGTTCACCGCCAAGACGGATCTGCGGGACCACTACCCCTTCGGCATGTTCGCCGTCGACCAGTCCGAGGTCCGTCGCATCCACGCCTCCAGCGGCACCACCGGCCGGCCGACCGTGGTGGGCTACACCGAACGCGATCTGGACACCTGGGCCGACGTGGTCGCCCGCTCGCTGCGCGCGGCCGGCGCCCGGCCCGGCCACAAGGTCCATGTGGCCTACGGCTACGGTCTCTTCACCGGCGGACTCGGCGCGCACTACGGCGCGGAGCGGCTCGGCTGTACGGTCATCCCGGCATCCGGCGGCATGACGGCCCGCCAGGTCCAGCTGATCCAGGACTTCAAGCCCGAAGTCATCATGGTGACGCCCTCGTACATGCTCACGCTGCTCGACGAGTTCGAGCGGCAGGGCATCGATCCACGGACCACCTCGCTCAAGGTCGGCGTCTTCGGCGCGGAGCCGTGGACGGAGGCGATGCGGCGGGAGATCGAGGAGCGGTTCGCCCTCGACGCCGTCGACATATACGGGCTCTCTGAGGTGATGGGGCCGGGCGTCGCGCAGGAGTGCGTGGAGACCAAGGACGGGCTGCACATCTGGGAGGACCACTTCTACCCGGAGATCGTGGACCCGTTCACGGGCGAGGTGCTGCCGGACGGCGAGGAGGGCGAACTGGTCTTCACCTCGCTCACCAAGGAGGCCATGCCCGTGATCCGCTACCGCACCCGGGACCTGACGCGGCTGCTGCCGGGCACGGCACGGGTGTTCCGGCGGATGGAGAAGGTCACCGGCCGCAGTGACGACATGGTGATCCTGCGCGGGGTGAACCTCTTCCCCACCCAGATCGAGGAGATCGTGCTGCGCACGCCCGCGGTCGCCCCGCACTTCCAGCTGAAGCTGACCCGGGAGGGACGGCTCGACGCGCTCACGGTGCGCGCCGAGGCACGGCCCGACGCCACCCCCGACCAGCGCGCGGAGGCGGCCCGGGCGATCGCGCAGGCGGTCAAGGACGGGATCGGCGTCTCGGTCGGGGTCGAGGTGGTCGACCCCGAGACGCTGGAACGGTCCGTGGGCAAGATCAAGCGGATCGTGGACCTGCGCGGCAAGCACTGAGGACATGTCCGGAGGGAGCCGTGCCGTTCGGCCGGCTCCCTCCGGCCTCGGCCGGGATCTGGTGCGTGCGGAGCCCGGCTCTATGAGGCGGCGAAGCGGTCGCGCAGCTCCCGCTTGAGAATTTTCCCGCTGGCGTTGCGCGGCAGCTCGTCCACGAACAGGACCTTCTTCGGGGCCTTGAAGTGAGCGAGCTTCTCGCGTGCGTGGGCGAGGAGTTCGGCCTCGGTGACCTCGCTCCTGGGGACGACGACGGCGGTGACCGCCTCGATCCAGCGCTCGTCGGGCAGGCCCACGACCGCCACCTCGGCGACGCCCGGATGGGTGTAGAGGGCGTCCTCGACCTGCCGGGAGGCGACCAGGACTCCCCCGGAGTTGATGACGTCCTTCACCCGGTCCACGACCGTGTAGTAGCCCTCCGCGTCGCGCACCGCGAGATCGCCGGAGCGGAACCACTCGCCGCGGAACGCCTCCCTGGTCTCCTCGTGCTTCTCCCAGTAGCCGTCGCACAACTGTGGCGAGCGGTAGACGATTTCGCCGGCGGTGCCGTCCGGGACCTCCTCGCCGTCCTCGTCGACGACCTTGGCCTCCACGAAGCGGACCGGCTTCCCGCAGGAGTCCATCCGGCCCTCGTGCTCGTCGGGGCCGAGGACGGTGGCGAGGGGACCGATCTCGCTCTGCCCGAAGCAGTTGTAGAAGCGCAGCCCCGGCAGCCGGCCGCGCAGCCGCTCCAGGACCGGCACGGGCATGATCGAGGCACCGTAGTACGCCTTGCGCAGGGCGGAGAGGTCGCGGCTCGCGAACTCGGGGTGGTTGGAGAGACCGATCCAGACGGTCGGCGGCGCGAAGAAGCTGTCGGCGCGGCCCGCCTCGATCAGGTCGAAGAGCACCTTCGGATCCGGCCCGTCGACGATGGTGTTCTCGGCGCCCACGGCCAGGTACGGCAGCAGGAAAACGTGCATCTGCGCGGAGTGGTAGAGCGGCAGCGAGTGGACCGGCTTGTCGTCCTCGTGCAGGTCGAGGGCCTCGATGGCGCTGGCGTACTCGTGGACCAGGGCCTGGTGGGTCATCCGGGCGCCCTTGGGCAGCGCGGTCGTCCCGGAGGTGTAGAGCAGTTGGACGTACTCGCGGGCGTCACGGTCGGTGTCGTACGTGTCCGGTTCGGCGAGCGCCGTGAGGAACGAGTCCTCGGTGTCCCGCAGCGCCCGTACGGTCAGGTCGGCAGGGACACGGTCGGCGAGCGCGGGGTCGGCGAGGACGAGCGAACTGCCGGACTGGCGCAGGATGTAGTCGAGGTCCTCGCCCGTGAGGTGGTGGTTGACCGGGACGTGGATCAGGTCCGCGCGGGAGCAGGCGAGGAAGGCGATCAGATAGGCGTCGGAGTTGTGGGCGTAGGTCGCGACGCGGGCCCGCTCCACCAGCCCGTACCGCTCCCGCAGCACGGCGGCCGCGGTGGTCACGGCCGCGTCCAGCTCCGCGTAGGTCCAGGAGCGGTCGCCGTACCGCACGGCGATCCGCTCGGGGGTGCGCTGCGCGCTCATGCGCAGAACGCCGTCGACGGTCCGGGTGAGGAGTCGTTCCATGGCTGGATCCTCGGTGGGCCCGGAGGGGCGGGTCAAGTACCGGGGCGGGCCCGGCGCCTTGGGCCCACGCCCTCGGAGCATGCGTCCTCAGGGACCGGCCGACCTCACGCGCCGGCCGACCTCACGGGCTGAACGACAGGAAGACGAAGGCGGCGAAGATCGAGAGATGGACGCCGCCCTGCAGCAGGGTGGCCCGTCCGGGCACCACGGTCAGGGCGCTCACGACGGCGGTGAGCACGAGCAGGACCATGTGGACCGCCCCGACGCCCAGGACCAGGGGCCCGGACAGCCAGATCGAGGCGAGCGCGATCGCCGGGATGGTCAGGCCGATGCTCGCGATCGCGGAGCCGTAGGCGAGGTTGAGGCTGGTCTGCATCCGGTCCCGGCGCGCGGCGCGCACGGCGGCGAGCGTCTCGGGAAGCAGCACCATCAGGGCGATGATCACACCGACGACGGCCTTGGGCAGACCGGCCGACTCGACGCCGTCCTCGATGGTGGGCGAGATGATCTTGGCCAGTCCCACGACGGCGACGAGCGCCAGGACGAGGAGGGCGAGGCTCGCCCAGGTCTCCCGGTCGGTCGGCGGATCGGCGTGGTCGTCCTCGGACTCATGGCCCGGGCGCGCGACGGGAAGGAAGTAGTCGCGGTGCCGGAAGGTCTGGACGGCCACGAACACTCCGTACAGACAGATCGAGGCGACGGCGGCGAAGACCAGCTGGGCGCCGGAGAACTCGGGGCCGGCATGACTGGTCGTGAAGGTCGGCAGGACCAGGGTCATCGTCGCGAGGGTGCAGACGGTGGCGACGGCGCCGCCGGAACCCTCGGCATTGAAGACGGCGACGCGATTGCGCAGGGCGCCGACGAGGAGCGAGAGCCCGACGATGCCGTTGCAGGTGATCATGACAGCGGCGAAGACGGTGTCCCGGGCGTAGGTGGAGGTCTTCTCGCCGCCGCCCGCCATCAGGGTGACGATCAGTCCGACCTCGATGACCGTGACGGCGACGGCGAGGACGAGTGAGCCGAAGGGCTCGCCGACGCGGTGGGCGACGACCTCGGCGTGGTGGACGGCGGCCAGGACGGCGGCGAACAGGCAGGCGGCGATGAGCCCGACGACGAAGCCGGGCAGACCACGTCCCCACGCGAGCCCGAGGACCACGGCCGCCACGACCGGTCCCCATGTCGTCCACTGCCGTGTCAGTCCCGCGCTCGAACTCATGCCCTGCATCCTGCCATATAGGAGACATTCGCCCATGTGCGGCCTATGGTGCCGCTGGGCGGCCCTGCCGTCCGGCACCCGGCAGCGGGGGCGCGGGCAGCGGCCTCGCGGTCAGCCGAGCTGCCGCCCGTCGAGCTTCGGGAAGCTGTCGCCGAACACCCACGGGCTGGTCCCGTCGATGAAGTCGTGGGGAAAGCCGCGGGTGAAGTCCGTAGCCGCCTCCAGACGCTCGGCGATCTCCTGGGGCAGCGTCACGTCGAGTGCGCCGAGGTTGTCCTTGAGCTGGTCCGCCGAGCGGACGCCGACGATCGGGAGGACGGCCCGGGAGCGGGAGCGGACCCAGGCGAGCGCCACCTGCGAGGGCGTCACACCCAGTTCGTCGGCGGCGTCCTGCACGGCCCGCGCCACGGCGCGGTCCCGGTCGGAGAGGGAGTCGGCGGAGAGCCGCGCGGTCGCGCCCGGCCCGCCCGGTCGGGTGTACTTGCCGGAGAGGACGCCGCCTGCGAGCGGGCTCCAGGCGGTGACGCTCATGCCGAACGACTCCGCCATCGGCAGCAGTTCGCGCTCGATGTCGCGCTGGAGCAGGCTGTAGGGCACCTGGAGGCCCGCGAACGGCTGCCAGCCGCGCCACTCCGCCAGCGTGTTGGCGCGGGAGACGACCCAGGCCGGGGCGTCGGAGATGCCGACGTAGAGGACCTTCCCCGAACGGACGGCGGCGTCGAGGGCGCTCATCGTCTCCTCGATCGGCGTGTGCCGGTCCCAGATGTGGACCCAGTAGATGTCGATGTAGTCGGTGCGCAGCCGCTTGAGGCTGGTCTCCAGGGAGAGGACGAGGTTCTTGCGGTGGTTGCCGCCGGCGTTGGGGTCGGTGGCGTCGCGGGTCACGGTGTACTTGGTCGCCAGGACGAACCGGTCCCGGCGCCCGGCGAGAGCCTCGCCGAGGATCGCCTCGCTCTCGCCGCCCCGGTAGTTGACCGCGGTGTCGATGGCGTTGCCGCCGGCGTCGGCGTACAGATCGACGATCCGGCGCGACTCCTCGGGCGAGACCCCGGCCCCGCCCTCCTCGCCGAAGGTCATCGCACCCAGCATCAGTTCGGAGACGCGCAGGCCGGTACGGCCGAAGAGTCGATAGCGCACAGCGGGAACACGCCTTCCAGGATCGGGACTCACGACACTTCGACCCTACGTGACCCGGGACGGAGGCCGGCTAGAGCGGGCGCTCGTGCCCCTCCCAGTACGGTTCGCGCAGCCGGCGCTTGTAGAGCTTGCCGTTGGGGTCGCGGGGCATGGTGGTGATGAAGTCGACCGACTTGGGGCGCTTGTAGCCGGCCAGCCGCTCCTCGCAGTGCGCCAGGATGTCGGCGGCGAGGGCTTCGCCCGGCTCGTGGCCCTCGGCCGCTTCGACGACGGCCTTGACCTGCTCGCCCCAGTCGGCGTGCGGGATACCGAAGGCGGCGGCATCGGCGACGGCGGGGTGGGTGAGGAGCGCCGACTCGATCTCGGCGGGGTAGATGTTGACGCCGCCCGAGATGATCATGTCGATCTTGCGGTCACGGAGGAAGAGGTATCCGTCCTCGTCGAGGACGCCCAGGTCGCCGACGGTGAAGAAGTCGCCGATGCGGTTCTTCGCGGTCTTCGCCTCGTCCTTGTGGTACGAGAAGCCGCCGGTGGTCATCTTCATGTAGACGGTGCCGAGTTCGCCGGGCGGGAGGCGGTGGCCGTCGTCGTCGAAGACGGCGAGCTCGCTGATGGGCCACGCCTTGCCGACCGTTCCCGGCTTCTTCAGCCAGTCCTCGGCGGTGGCGAAGGCGCCGCCGCCCTCGCTCGCCGCGTAGTACTCCTCCACACAGCTCCCCCACCAGTCGATCATCGCCCGCTTGACGTGGTCGGGGCACGGGGCGGCGCCGTGGATGGCGTGGCGCATGGACGAGACGTCGTACCGGCTCCGTACCTCCTCGGGCAGCGCGAGCAGCCGGTGGAACTGGGTCGGGACCATGTGGGTGTGGGTGCAGTCGTGCGCATCGATGAGGCGCAGCATCTCCTCGGGGGTCCACTTGTCCATGAGGACGAGCGGATGGCCGATGTGCAGCGCGGCGCCCGCGAACTGCAGCACGGCCGTGTGGTAGAGCGGCGAGCAGACCAGGTGGACGTTGCCGTCGAAGGGCCGGATCCCGAAGATGCCGAGGAAGCCACCGAGATACGTCTCCTCGGGGAGCTTGCCCGGCAGCGGGCGGCGAATGCCGCGCGGTCGGCCGGTGGTGCCGGAGGTGTAGTTCATGACCCAGCCGAGGGTGCGGTCCTCGGGGGCGGACTCCGGCCGCCCGTCGAGGAGTTCGTCGTACGGACGGAACCCCTCCACCGCGCCCACGGCGTACCGGTGGGTGGCGGGCAGGCCCGCCTCGTCGGCGGCGGCGGTCGCCGCGGGCGCGAACCGCTCGTGGGATATGAGCACCTTGGCGCCGGAGTCGGCGACGATCCACGCGATCTCGGGCCCGACGAGGTGGTGGTTGACGGGGACGAGATAGAACCCGGCCTGGGCGGAGGCGAGATAGGCGGTGAGGAACTCGACCCCGTTGGGCAGGACGACGGCGAAGACGTCGCCCCGCTCCAGACCGGCCCCGCGCAGCCCGTGGACCAGTCGGTTCACGTCGGCGTGGAGCCGTCCGGCCGTCCACTCCTCGCCGTCGGGCGCGATGAGGATCGTACGGGAGGGGTCGGCGGTTGCCTGGGACCAGAAACCGTTGGGGGGCTGGCTCATCACTCGCTCCGTCCGGCGATGCGGTTGATGCGGTCGATGGCCTTCTCGAAACCGCTGGTGAGCTCGTCGAAGACCTGTTGCACGCTGCGCTCGGAGTTCATCCGGCCGACGATCTGCCCGACGGGTGTGCCGAGCAGCGGCTCGACCTCGTACTTCTGGATACGGGAGACGGCCTCGGCGACCAGCAGCCCCTGCAGGGGCATCGGAAGGGTGCCGGGGCCGTCCGGGTCGTCCCAGGCGTCGGTCCACTCGGTGCGCAGCTGGCGGGCGGGCTTGCCGGTCAGCGCGCGGGAGCGGACCGTGTCGCCGGAGCCGGCGGCCAGGAGTTTCGCGGTCAGGGCACGGGAGTGCATGTCGGCCTCGGTGGTGGTGAGCCAGAGGGAGCCGAGCCAGACGCCCTGGGCGCCGAGCGCGAGCCCGGCGGCGATCTGTTCGCCGCTGCCGATGCCGCCCGCGGCGAGGACGGGCAGCGGGGAGACGGCGTCGACGACCTCGGGCGTCAGGACCATGGAGGCGATCTCGCCGGTGTGGCCGCCTGCCTCGTAGCCCTGCGCGACGACGACGTCGATGCCGGCCTCGGCGTGGTGTCGGGCGTGCCGTGCGCTGCCGGCGAGGGCGGCGACGAGGACGTCGTGGTCGTGAGCGCGCCGGACGACGTCGGCGGGCGGGGAGCCGAGGGCGTTGGCGAGGAGCTTGATGGGGTAGTCGAACGCGACGTCCAGCTGGTTGCGGGCGACCTGTTCCATCCAGCCGGTGATGCGCCAGCCTGAGGCCTCGCCCTCGGCGAGCTCGGGGACGCCGTGCTTGGCGAGGGTCGTACGGACGAACTCCCGGTGCCCTTCGGGGATCATCGCCTCCACGTCGGCCTCGCTCACCCCCTCGACCTTCTTCGCGGGCATGACGACGTCGAGGCCGTACGGCAGGCCGTCGGTGTGCTCCTGCATCCAGTCGAGGTCGCGCGCGAGGTCGTCGGGGGCGGTGTAGCGCACCGCGCCGAGGACGCCGAATCCGCCGGCTCTGGTGATGGCGGCGGCCACCGCGGGGAAGGGCGTGAAGCCGAAGATGGCGTGCTCGATCCCCAGTTTTTGGCTCAGCTCCGTCTTCATGGGCGGCAGGATGCCGCAGCGGAACGGCCGAGGGAAGAGATTTTCTGATGCAGTGTCAGATTCTTTGCCCTGTCGCCCGCTTCCTTGACTCACCCTCACCCCGGTAAGAAAGTTTCAGGCGTTGCGCGTGTGGCCGAAGGATTCTTTCAGAGGTGTGGGAGAGGGTAGGGATGACGGAGGAATCGGCAGGTGTTCCGGCTCGGAACGCGGCGGGCCGGGGGCTCAGCCGCCGGGCTTTCGGCGGCGGGCTTCTCGCCCTGGGAGGTGCGGTGATGGTCGGCTCGATTCCGGGGGCCGCCGCGGCCGCCGCGCCCCGGGGCGGGCGGACGACCCTGCGGCACGGGTCCGCCGAGCGGGCCGGGCTGCTGCCCGCGCACCTCGACCGACTGGTCGCCGACGCCGAGGCCTTCCTGGGGCCCTCCCCGAAGCACCCGTGGTACGCGGGTGCGGTACTGCTGGCCGGGCGGGGCGGAACGGTCGCGCTGCACCGGCCGATCGGGGCGGCGGTGCGGTACGCGGGATACGACGAGACGACGGACAGCGGGATCGAGCTGCCCGCGGAGCAGCGGATCGCGATGGCGGAGGACACCGTCTTCGACCTGGCGTCCGTCTCGAAGCTGTTCACCTCGATCCTGGCCGTGCAGCAGATCGAGCGCGGTGCCCTGGATCTGGAGGCGAAGGTCACCGCGTACCTTCCGGAATTCGGGGGCGGCGGGAAGCAGGACGTCACGGTACGTCAGCTGCTCACACACACCTCGGGGTTCCGGGCCTGGATCCCGCTGTACAAGGAGCCGACGCGGGAGGGGAAGCTGCGGCTGCTGTGGAACGAGACTCTGCCGAGTCCGCCCGGCACCAAGTACCTCTACTCCGATCTGAATCTGATCTCCCTTCAACTGATCCTGGAGGAGATCACCGGTCACACTCTGGATGTACTGCTCCGAACCGAGATCACCGCTCCACTCGGGATGCACCGCACGCGTTTCAATCCCCCGCTCTCCTGGAAGCCGAAGATCGCGGCGACGGAGGACTCCCGGCTCCCCTGGTCCGGCCTCGACCGGGGCATGGTGTGGGGCGAGGTCCACGACGAGAACGCGTACAGCCTCGGCGGCATCGCCGGCCACGCCGGAGTCTTCTCCTGCGCCTGGGACCTCGCCGTGCTCGCCCGCACCCTCCTCAACGGCGGGGCGTACGGCCACGCCCGCATCCTCTCCGCCGAGTCCGTGGAGCTGATGTTCACCGACTTCAACACGGCCTTCCCCGGCGACGAACACGGCCTCGGCTTCGAGCTCTACCAGCACTGGTACATGGGCGCCATGGCCACCCCGCGTACGGCGGGCCACACCGGGTTCACCGGCACGAGCCTGGTCCTGGACCCGACGACGGACGCGTTCCTCGTCGTCCTCGGCAACTCGGTCCACCCCGTCAGGACCTGGCGCTCCGGCTCCGCACCCCGCGTCGCCGCGGCGAACAACCTGGCCCGCGCGATCCCCGTCCGGCCGCCGCGCGGGCGGACCTCACCCGAGCTCTCGGCTTCGCGTGAGCAGGGGGGACTCCCATGGTTCTCGGGCATGGCGAGCGCGACGACCGCCACGCTGACTCTGCCGCCGCTCAGCGGCACGGGCCGACTGGAGTGCGCCCTGTGGTGGGACACCGAACCGGGCCCGGACGCCGCCTTCCTGGAGGCGTCGACGGACGACGGCGCGACCTGGAGCCCGGTGCCTTTCACCACCGTACGGAAGGGGCAGCAGCCGCAGGAGCGCCCGGGGGGCTCGGTGAGCGGCTGGTCCGGGCGCGTCTGGCACGAGGCCGTCGCCGACCTGACGGCCTGGGGGTCCGCCGCCGTCCGCCTGCGCTGGCGGTACACGACGGACAGGCTCTACGTCGGGCGCGGCGTGTACGTGGACGGTCTACGGGTCCTGGGCCCCTCCGGGCGCCGGGTGTTCGACGAGGCGCGGCCGGCCGACGGGTCCCGCATCGAGGCCGTGGGCTGGACCAGGTCGGCGGACTGACCCACCCGCGGGACCGTCACCTCTCGGACGCCTCCGGCCGCACCCCCTCCACCCGGGAGAGGAAGTCCTCCACCACCTGACGGTAGTGGTCCGGCTCCTCGGCGGAGGCCATGTGGGCGCTCTTCTCGAAGAGCGCCCATTCGGCGCCCGGAATACCCTCCACCACAGGACGGACCACGTCGGGGGTCACCATGTCGTAGCGGCCCGAGGTCACCAGAACGGGCAGGTCGATCTCGCCGAGGCGGTCGGTGACGCTCCAGTCCTTCAGGCTGCCCGTGACGTTCCACTCCGGCCCCCACAGCGCCTCGTTCACGTCCTCCCGCATCGTGAGCACGGAGCGCACGAGATGTTCGGGCCAGGGGTCCAGACGGCAGAGCCACCGCTGGTAGAAGGCCATGGTGGCGCCCAGGTAGGCATCGTCGTCCGTCGTCCCCTCCGCCTCGCAGCGGTCGATGACCTCGCGTTCCTCGGCGGGCAGGGAGTCCTTCAGCCTGCGTGCCTCGGCGGCGTAGGACGGTGCGTCGGCGACGACGCCCGCCAGGACGAGGCCTGCCACGCCGGACGGCTTGCCGAGCATGTACGTGAGCGCCACCTGGGTGCCCCAGGAGTGGCCGAGCAGATGGACACGGTCGAGCCCCAGTTCCTTCCGAAGGGCGTCGATCTCCGCCACGAACGTCTCCAGCGTCCAGAGGACCGGGTCCTCGGCCTGGTCGGACCTGCCGCACCCGAGCTGGTCGTAGAAGACGACGGCACGCCCGTCGCCGTCGGCGAGCGCCGCGAGATCCTCCAGGTAGTCGTGCGGCAGGCCGGGGCCGCCGTGCACGACGAGGAGCGGCAGCTTCCCGTCGGGAGCGGGCAGCCTGCCGACGACCTGGTACCAGGTGTGGAAGCCGCGGAACGGCACGGTGCCTTCGGTGACGGCCATGGCGCCTCCTGGGGAGATCCGGCGTTCCCTCCCATGATGGGCAGGCCCGGGAGGGGGCGCCACGCGATGGGCCGCCGCCCGGCGCCGGTCTCCGACGGGAGCGGGCCGACCGGGTGGCGTCGGTCAGCCGGCCGGTTCCGCGGCCGCGCGCAGGGCGTCGAGCACCGGGCTGATCAGGGGGTGGTCCTCGGCCCCTCGCCGTACCGCCGCGAAGACACGGCGGGTGGGGGCGACGCCGTCGACCGGCCGGATCACCGCCGCGTCGGGTGCCATGCCGCTCAGCGCCGAGCGCGGTACGAGCGCCACGCCCGCCCCCGCGGAGGCGAGGGCGACCACGGCCCGGAAGTCGTCGGAAGAGTGCTCGAGGCGGGGTGCGAAGCCCGCGTACTCGCAGGCCAGGACGGTCACGTCGTGGCAGGGGTTGCCGGCGGACTGCCCGATCCAGGCGTCCTTGGCGAGGTCGGCGAGCGCGACCCGGTCGCCCGCCGCCAGCGGGTGCCCGGGCGGCAGGACGGCGTCGAAGGGTTCCGCGTACAGCGGCACGCGGGTGAGCCGGGCATCGTCCTCGCCGGGCGCGCCCCGGTACTCGACCGCGACGGCCACGTCGACCTGCCGGTCCAGGACCATCAGCAGGCTCTCGTCGCCCTCGGCGTCCCGTACCCGTACCCGGATGCCGGGCGAGGTGCGGGCGAGGCCGGTGATCGCCGGCGCGACGACCAGGCCGATGCCGGTGGCGAAGGCCGCCACCGTGACCGTGCCGGCCTCGCCGGAGCCGTAGGCGGCGAGCTCGGACTCGGCGCGCTCCAGCTGGGCGAGGACGGCGTTGGCGTGACTGAGCAGGATCTCGCCGGCCGGGGTGAGCCGCGCCCCGCGGGCGTTGCGCTCGACGAGCCGGTGGCCGGTCTCCTGTTCCAGGGCCGCGAGCTGCTGGGAGACCGCGGAGGGGGTGAGATAGAGCGCGGCGGCAGCCGCCGTGACCGTGCGGTGGTCGGCCACCGCACGGAGGATGTGCAGCCGCCGCGCTTCGATCATGCCCCTAGTGTCGCAGGCTGCGGGACTAGCTCCGCAGGGCTGCGCGGGCGTCGACGAAGGCGTCCACAGCGCGGTTCACGTCCTCGGTGGAGTGGGCCGCCGAGAGCTGGACGCGGATGCGGGCCTGGCCCTGCGGAACGACGGGGTACGAGAAGCCGATCACGTAGACCCCGCGCTCCAGGAGCAGCTCCGCCATCCGGCCCGCCTCGGACGCGTCGCCGATCATGACGGGCGCGATGGCGTGGTCGCCGGGGAGGATGTCGAAGCCCTCCGCGGCCATCCGGGTACGGAACAGTTCGGTGTTGGCGCGCAGCCGGTCGCGCAGGTCACCGGCCGACTCCAGCAGGTCGAGGACCTTGAGGGAGGCGGCGGCGATGACCGGGGCGAGGGTGTTCGAGAACAGGTACGGGCGCGAGCGCTGGCGCAGCAGGGCGACGATCTCGGCGCGGGCGGCGACGTATCCGCCGGAGGCGCCGCCGAGGGCCTTGCCGAGGGTGCCGGTGATGATGTCGACGCGGTCCATGACGCCGTGCAGCTCGGGCGTGCCGCGGCCGCCGGGGCCGACGAAGCCGACGGCGTGCGAGTCGTCGACCATGACCATGGCGTCGTAGCGCTCGGCGAGGTCGCAGATCTCCTCGAGCGGGGCGACGTAGCCGTCCATGGAGAACACTCCGTCGGTGACGACGAGCTTGCGGCGGGCGCCGCCCTCCGTGGCCTCCTTGAGCTGCTGCTCCAGGTCGGCCATGTCACGGTTGGCGTACCGGAAGCGGCGGGCCTTGGAGAGGCGGATGCCGTCGATGATGGAGGCGTGGTTGAGGGCGTCGGAGATGACGGCGTCCTCGGGGCCGAGGAGCGTCTCGAAGACGCCGCCGTTGGCGTCGAAGCAGGAGGAGTAGAGGATCGTGTCCTCCTGGCCGAGGAACGAGGACAGTCGCGCCTCCAGCTCCTTGTGTACCTCCTGCGTGCCGCAGATGAAGCGCACGGACGCCATGCCGTAGCCCCAGCGGTCGAGCGCCTCGTGAGCGGAGGCGATCACCTCGGGGTGGTCGGCGAGGCCGAGGTAGTTGTTGGCGCAGAAGTTGAGGACCTCACCTGGCCGGCCCCCGGCGGTGACGGCGACGGTGGCGGACTGGGGCGTGCCGATGACGCGCTCGGGCTTGTGCAGTCCGGCGGCGCGGATCTCGTCGAGGGTGGTGCGGAGGTCGTCGCGTACAGAATCGAACATGTTCAGGCTCCAGTGGTCCAGTCGAGGATGATCTTGCCGCCCTTGCCCGACGCGGCGTCGTCGAAGGCGGCCTCGAAGTCGGTGTACGCGTAGCGGCCGGTGATCACCGGGGCGAGGTCGAGCCCGCCCTCCAGGAGCACGGACATGGCGTACCAGGTCTCGAACATCTCGCGGCCGTAGATGCCCTTGATGGTGATCATGGAGGTGACGATCTTCGCCCAGTCGACGGAGAAGTCCTCGCTGGGCAGGCCCAGCATGGCGATCTTGCCACCGTTGGTCATGTTCGCGACCATGTCGCGCATGGCGCGCGGGTTGCCGGACATCTCGAGGCCGACGTCGAAGCCCTCCTTGAGGCCCAGCGTGCGCTGGCCGTCGGCGATGGTCTGCTCGGCGACGTTCAGGGCGAGCGAGACGCCCGTCTTGCGGGCGAGGGCGAGGCGCTCCTCGCTGACGTCGGTGATGACGACGTTGCGCGCGCCGGCGTGCTTGGCGACCGCTGCCGCCATGATGCCGATCGGGCCCGCGCCGGTGACGAGGACGTCCTCGCCGACCAGCGGGAACGACAGCGCGGTGTGCACGGCGTTGCCGAAGGGGTCGAAGATCGCGGCGACGTCGAGGTCGACCGGGACGCGGTGGACCCACACGTTGGACGCCGGCAGGGCGACGTACTCGGCGAACGCGCCGTCGCGGCCCACACCGAGGCCGACGGTGGCGCGGCAGAGGTGGCGGCGGCCGGCCAGGCAGTTGCGGCACTTGCCGCAGACGAGGTGGCCCTCGCCGCTGACCAGGTCGCCGACCACGATGTCCGCGACGTCACGACCGATCTCGACGACCTCGCCCACGAACTCGTGGCCGAGGGTCAGCGGCGTGGCGATGGTCTTCTGTGCCCAGCCGTCCCAGGAGCGGATGTGGAGGTCCGTACCGCAGATTCCGGTGCGCTTGACCTTGATCAGTACCTCTCCGCTGCCGATCTCCGGCTCCGGTACGTCCGTGAGCCAGAGTCCCGGCTCCGCCTTCTGCTTGACCAGCGCCTTCAATGCCTTGGCTCCCGACGTGCGTGTCCTGTGACCTACGGGGTTCGGGCACGGGTTCGCGCCCAAGATCCTCGAAGAGAATCTTCCGTATGTCCTGCATCGGGGTCCATCGAGGTTTTCTTAAGCGCGGCCACAGGTGAGCTTCACGCCACAGGCGGGGACGGCCCGGGCGACCCCTCTCATCGTCCCAGCACCGCCATCGCCGCGTTGTGGCCGGGGATGCCGCTGACTCCGCCGCCCCTGACGGCACCCGCGCCGCAGAGCAGGACGTTGGCGTGCGCGGTCTCGACGCCCCAGCGGCCGGTGCCTTCCTCCCCGTAGGGGAAGGAGAGGTCCCGGTGGAAGATGTGGCCGCCGGGCAGCCGCAGATCGCGTTCGAGGTCGAGCGGGGTCTTCGCCTCGATGCAGGGTCGGCCCTCCGCGTCGACGGCGAGGCAGTCGGCGAGCGGCTCGTCGAGTACGGCGTCGAGTTCGGCGAGTGTCGCCTTGAGGAGCGTGGAGCGCGCGGTGTCGTTGTCGGCGGCGAACAGCCGGGCGGGGGTGTGCAGACCGAAGAGCGTGAGGGTCTGGTAGCCGCGCTCGGCGAGCTCCGGGCCGAGGATGCTCGGATCGGTCAGCGAGTGGCAGTAGATCTCGGAGGGCGGCGCGCTCGGCAGCCGGCCGGCGGCGGCTTCGGCGTACGCCGTGGCCAACTGCCCGTACCCCTCGGCGATGTGGAAGGTGCCCGCGAAGGCCTCGCGCGGGTCGACGGACCGGTCCCGGAGCTTCGGGAGCCGGGTGAGGAGCATGTTGACCTTGAGCTGGGCCCCTTCGGCGGGCGGTGGCGGAGTGTCGCCGAGCAGGGCGGCGAGCGCCTGCGGGGAGGCGTTCACCAGTGCGTGGTCCGCCGCGACCACGCCTTCGCCCTCCGCCGTGCGGTAGGTGATCTCGGCGCGGGTGCCGTCGGTCTCGATCCGGGTGACCTCGTGCCCGGTGCGGATCTCCGCGCCCGCCGCGCGGGCGGCCGCCGCGAGGGCGTCGGTGAGTGCTCCCATGCCGCCGACGGGGACGTCCCAGTCGCCCGTGCCGCCGCCGATGACGTGGTAGAGGAAGCAGCGGTTCTGGAGCAGCGAGGGGTCGTGGGCGTCGGCGAAGGTGCCGATGAGCGCGTCGGTGAGGACGACACCGCGGACGAGGTCGTCGGTGAAGTTCTCCTCGACACCGACGCCGATGGGCTGCTCGAAGAGCATCCGCCAGGCGGTCTCGTCGGCCACCCGGGCGCGCAGCTCCTCGCGGGTCGGCAGCGGCTCCGTGAGCGTGGGGAAGACGCGCTCGGCGACCTGCCCCGTACGGCCGTAGAACGCCTGCCACGCCTCGTACTCCCGGTCGGAGCCGGTGAGCGCGGCGAAGGAGGCGCGGGTGCGGTCGGGGCCACCGCCGACGAGCAGTCCGCTGTCGCCCTTCGGGGTGTACGAGGAAATGGACCGCTTGCGCACGGCGAACTTCAGCCCCAGCTCACGCACGATCTTCGGCGGCAGGAGCGAGACAAGGTACGAGTACCGGGAGAGCCGGGCGTCGACCCCGTCGAAGGGCCGCGTGGAGACGGCCGCGCCACCGGTGGAGCCGAGGCGTTCCAGGACGAGGACGGTGCGTCCGGCGCGGGCCAGGTAGGCGGCGGCGACCAGTCCGTTGTGGCCACCGCCGACGATGACGGCGTCGTACGAGCGCTGTGGGGTCATGCCTCTTGCTAACACGCGAAGATCGCCCGCGGAACCCCGCGTCTAGGACGTGTTCCGCTCTCCGTCCGTCCGGCGGAGTGCGGCGACGCGCCGGTAGAGGTCGACGGCCTCCGCGTGGCGGCCGAGCTGTTCCAGACAGTGGGCCTCGTCATGGCGGCTGGCCAGGGTGTCGGCGTGGTCGGCACCGAGAACGCGCTCACGGGCGTCGGCGACCTGGCGGTAGACCGAGAGAGCGGCGGTCCAGTCGGCCAGCCAGCCGAGACCGACGGCGATCTCGCGGCGGCTGACGAGCGTGTCGGGATGATCTGCGCCGAGAACCCGCTCGCGGATCGCGCACACCTCCCGGGCCTCCTCGACGGCCTCCTCCCAGCGGGAGAGCCGGCCGAGGTTGACGCCGAGGCCGTGGCGGGCGCGCAGCGTCTCGGGGTCGTCGGGGCCGTGCACACGGGTGCGCGCGTCCACCAGGTCGCGGTAGAGCTCCAGGGCCTCGGCGCTCCGGCCGAGCCGGCCCAGACTGATACCCACCTCGTAGCGGGCCGCGAGGGTGTCGGGGTGGTCGGGACCGAGCACGGAACCACGCGCGGAGGCGACGTCCCGGTACGTCGCGAGCGCCTCCGGCCACCGCTCCAACTGCCCGAGGGTGTACGCCACTTCGTAGCGGGTCACCAGCGTGTCGGGGTGCTCGTCACCGAGCAGCCGGGTGCGCGCCTCGGCCACCTCCCGGGCCATCCGGTACGACTCGTCCAGGCGCCCGAGCCGTCCCAGGTTGAACGCCAGGTTGTGGCGGCAGCGCAGGGTGTCGGGGTGGTCCGGTCCCATGGTGCGCTCGCGCGAGGCGAGCACCGCCGCGTACACCTGGTGCGCCTCGAAATGCCGCCCGAGGCGCCCGAGCACGTACGCCGTCTCCTGGCGGGCGGCCAGGGTGTCGGCGTGGTCGGGCCCGAGGACGCGCTCGCGGGCCTCGGCGACCCGGGCGAAGGCGCGCAGGGCGTCGGCGGGGCGGGAGAGCCGGCTGAGCGTGAAGCCGAGCTCGTACCGGCTGGTGAGGGTCTCCGGGTGGTCGGGTCCGAGGACCCGCTCGCGGTCCTCGGCGACGGACCGGTGCACGTCCTCCGCCTCCTCCCAGCGGCCGAGCCGGCCGAGACTGAGCCCGGCCCTGTGCCGGCTGGCGAGTACGGCGAGCAGTTCGGGGGACGGGGTGGACCTCGGGACGACGCCCCGTGCGGGCGATTCGGGGGACGGGGCGGGCCCCGGGACGCCCCGGTCCGGCGCGGGAAGGGCGCGGGAGTCGGTCGTCCACTCCCCCGTGAGCCCGGCGGCCGGGTCGAAGGGCACGGTCCGCAGCGCGCGGGAGGCGCCCGTGGCCCGGTGGCCGTGGGTCATCCGGCCGGCCCAGGAGGGGAGCCGGGGCGCGGCCGCCTCATGCACCCGTACCTCCGCGGGGATCCGCTGCGGTCCTGTCCGTGCCGAGACGATCCGACGACGCAGGTCGGTCGCGTCAGTGGGCCGCCCCTCCGGCGTCTTGGCGAGGAGATCGAGAACGATCCGGTCCAGGTAGTCGGGGAGTTCGGCGCGGTGCGTGCGCAACGGCTCGGGTGGGGTGTCTCGATGGCCGACGAGGACGGCCCAGGCGTCGTCGAGGTCGAAGGGCGGGGCGCCGGTGGCGATCTCGTACAGGACGCATCCCAGCGAGTACAGATCGCTGCGATGGTCGACCTCACCGCCGCTGATCTGCTCGGGCGACATGTAGTGCGGGGTGCCCATGGCGATGCCGGTGCCGGTGAGGCGGGAGGTGAAACCGATGTCGGCGCCCAGTCGCGCTATCCCGAAGTCGCAGATCTTCACGGCGCCGTCGCCGAGCCGCATGATGTTGGCCGGCTTGAGGTCGCGGTGCACGATCCCCTGCCGGTGGGTGTAGGCGAGGGCGTCGGCGACCTGCTCGGCGATGTCGACGACGTCCGGCACCGGCAGCGGGTGCTGCTTGTTCTCCTCCAGGAGTTGGCTGAGGTTGTGGCCCTCCAGGAGCTCCATGACGAGGAAGAGGACACCGTCGGACTCGCCGAAGTCGTGGACGACGGTGACGCCGCGGTGCTGGAGCGAGGCGGCGACGCGTGCCTCGCGGCGGAAGCGTTCGCGCAGCACCGTCACGAAGTTCGCGTCCTGCTGCGGTCCCAGCGGCTTGAGACACTTGACCGCGACGCGCCGCCCGAGCGACTCGTCGGTGGCACGCCACACCTCGCCCATGCCCCCGCGTCCGATCACGTCGTGCAGCCGGTACCGGCCCTGGATCAGCCTGGTTTCCGCCATCGCGTGCTGTCGCCCCCGTCGATTCGCTGCGCCCTCCCCGGCTCGTCCAGTATGGCCGTCTGGCTGCGGAGTTTGTACGGGGCGGGGCGCGTGGCGGGGCCCAGACGGGCCATCGCGTTCAAGATGTGACCTGGCGGCAGCCGCCAGCGCAGCCGGGCGGGGATGCAGCGCAGCAGATTGGCCGCCACGGTGAGCTGATACGTGACGGTGTCGGGCGGCGGTGCGGGCCGTCCGTACAGCGCGTGGGCGTAGGGAGGCAGCGCGTCGTAGGCGAGTGCGGCCACGCGCCGCCAGATGATCTCGCGCGCCGGACGCAGGGCGGGTTTGACCGGGGGGCGGCGCAGGAACGCGTCGACGGTCCGCGCGTCCTCACCGGCGACGAGCCGCGGCCGTACGGCGTCGAAGTAGCCGGCGAGCTCATCGGCCGTGGCGGGAACCTCGCGCGGGTCGAGCCCGACGAGCCGGGCGGACGTGCGGTGTTCGTCGATGTAGCGGTCGGCCTGCGCGTCGGTGAGCGGGATGCCGGAGCGGCGGACGACGGAGAGGTACGAGTCGACCTCGGCGCAGTGCACCCAGAGCAGGAGTTCGGGGTCGTCGACGCCGAGCAGCCGGTGGATCTTCCGCACGCGGGCGCCTGCCGCCTCGGCGGCGTCGGTGGTGCCGTAGCTGATCGTTCCGACGAAGTTCGCCGTGCGCAGGAGCCTGCCCCAGGCGTCCTTCCTGAAGTCGCTGTTGATCATCACGCCGCGCACGGCGACAGGGTGCAGTGCCTGCAGATAGAGGGCACGGACGCCGGCGATCCACATCACCGGGTCGCCGTGCAGCTGCCAGGTGACGGAATCGGGACCGAAGAGCCCGGGGTCGGCGTCCTGCCTCATGCGCTTCAGGCTACGCGGAGGCCGGCCCCGGGGCACCGGCTCAGCGCCAGATCGTCTGGACCGAGTCGAACTGGACCCAGGTGATGGGGTTTCCGGCGTTGGCGCCGTAGACGCTCACGGATCCGGCGGTGTTGACCTCGAAGCGGCAGGCGTTGATGCCCTGGCTGTTGTTGCGGGGCGTCGCGGCACGCACGTACCAGGTGGGCTTGAGGCCGGCCGGCATGGTGGCGACCTTGGCGTCGGCGGCCAGGTTGCAGGTGATCGCGCCACGTGCCTGGAGGAACGTGGTGTCGGCGATGGTGATGAGGCGGACCTGCGGGGTGGCGCCGGCCTGGGCGGTGACGCCGGGCTCCAGGACGAGGTCGGTCCAGGCATCGGCCACGATGCCGGCCGCTGCGGCCGGGGTGGCGGCGATCAGGTTGCCGGCGGCCGCGGCGGCGGGCACGGCGAGGGCGGCGCCGAGAATGCTGCGGCGGTTGGGGGTCTTGGGCATGGCGGATCGGCTCCTTGGCCAGAAGAGTTGAACGAGGGGAGGAACGAGGGAGGTCAGCGCCAGACGGCGCTGAAGCTGTCCAGCTGCGCCCAGGTGATGACGTTGGTGGTGCGGCCGCCGTAGAGCCGCAGCTCGCGGTCGGTGTCCGCCTCGACGCGGGCGACGCAGTAGCCTCCGGCGTTGTTCCGCGCCACGTTCGCGCGGATCGGCATGCTCGGGGTGAGCGCGTCGGGCAGGGTGCCGATGACGGCGTCGCCGTCGAAGCTGCCCTTGACCCCGCCGCTGAGCTGCAGTGTGGTCGTACCGGCGATGCTGATGAGCCGCCCCTTGGGGGCGTTCTGGTCGGCGGTGACTCCGGCGGCGAGCGTGATCGGCTGCCAGTCGGTGAGCACCTTGACGCCGTCGGTCTCGGGCGCTGCGGAGAGCGACATGATCGTACAGGTGCGCGGGCCGGGATCGCAGGCGTAGCCGAAGTGGAGGTGCGGAACGCCGTTGCGTACGGAGACGGTGATGCCCTCGGGCTCGCGGTGATCCAGACCGGGGCCGGCGGTGATGTGTTGCCGGTCCAGCATGGTGCCGGTGGCCCACTCGAACGCGGTGAGGTAGTTGTCACCCGGCCACGCGACCTTGTTCAGCCCCCAGCCCTGCCAGGTGTAGAGGACGCCGCTGTGGGAGGCGAACCCCTGGAAGGTTCCCGCCGGAAGCGCCGGGGTGAGCCGCTGGATCGGCTCCCAGTCACCTGCTGCCGCCTTGGCCAGGTCGTACCGCTCGTAGTGCGTGCCGCCGTTGAGGGAGAAGCGCAGGACGAGCTCGTTGGCGCTGCGGTCGATGGTGGGGGTGATGAAGCGGGCGGCCGGGTCGGGAGTGTAGGGCGGCGTGTGCAGTGAGGAGCCGTGGTCGAGGACCGTGCCGGTGCGGAACTCGAAGCTGGTCACAGCCTTTCCGAAGCCCTCGGGCGGATTCGCCGAGTTCGGGGTGGAGTCCGTCTCGGTCCACAGCCAGATGGCCCCGTTACGGTTCTCCACACCGAGGTTCACTCCATGTCCGAAGCCACGCAGGTACATGTACCCGGTGATCGAGCCGGACGGGGAGAGCCGGGTGAGGCACAGGTCTCCCCGTTCGGACCGTGTGGCCCCGTTGATCGCCGAGGGCTCGCCGGGGAGCTGAAGTGCGCCCTCCATGAGTTGCAGCGCGAAGATGTCACCGGACACGGGTTCTATGCCGAACGACTGCATGACCGTGGCGTTCTTGAGCGGGCGCCGGTGGAGCAGCTTGCCCACCGGTCCCGCGATGTCTATCTGTCCTGCGACGCTGACGCTCAACGTGTGCCGCTCCTTGTCGTGACCGAGATCGGATCGGCGTCAGTGTGCCAAAGCCCCGCGGCCGGCTGTACGTCGGCCGCAGGTTTCCACGACCGGGGTCACGCCCGGGCGTCGTCGCGCTGTTCGGGATCGTCGGTCCAGGTGAGGGACCGGATGCGCCAGTCCCCTGATGCGTCGGCGGCGAGCTCGAAGTGCTGGCGCCCCCATCCGGCGAAGGGCTTGCCATCGCGGATGCCGCTCTTGTGGTAGAGCGAGGACCGCAGTGCGCGTCCCGCGCCGACGACGGTGGAGAAGCTGACCTCGAACTCCTCGAAGTCGGTCAACTCGGTTCCGTTCAGGTAGGCCTGACGGGGCACCAGGAACTCGTCGACGTTCATCCGGGTCACCTGCCCGTCCTGCGCCGCGTACTCGATCACCGCCTCGGGCGCGAGAACGGCCTTGGCCGCGTCCAGGCTGACCGGCTCGCCGGCGCGGCGGGTGAACGCGGCGAGGAAGACGGAGACCGCCGTGTCGACGGCCCGTTCGTCCGTGGAACGAGGCGGGGTCCTGCGCCACTCGTGGGCGAGGACCGCGAACACCGAGTCGCTGCACCAGGCGTTCTTGAAGAAGGTGCTGTCGCGGAGGACGGATTCGTGGCGCATGCCGATGCGGCGCATCAGGGCGGCGGACCCCTGATTGTGGATGTCGCAGATCCCGATCACACGGTGCCAGCCGAAGGATTCGAAGGCGATGTCGAGCGCGGCCGCGACGGCCTCGGAGGGGATGCCGGTGCGGTGCACGTCCGGGTGGAAGGCGAAGCCCACCTGGCCGGTCTCCGGTTCGTCGGGCTCACGCCGGAGCAGCACCTCACCCACGAGCCGGCCGTCCTCGTTCTCCACGGCCAGGTTGAGCCAATCGCCGGGGTTGGCGAGCGCCTCCCCCGCCATGACGCGCTCGATCATCTCGGCGGTCGCCTCGCGGGTGTGCGGCTCGTGCGGCAGGTAGAGCGCGACCTCGGGCAACGAGCGGTGGGCGTGGATGGCTTCGAGGTCGTCCTTGCGCACGGGTCGCAGCCTCAGCCGCTTCGTCCGGACCGGGTACTCCGGATGCGTCGGGGCGCCGGTACCTGCCGGCCCGGTCGGATCGGTCGGATCGGTCAGGTCGGTCGGGTCGGTCGGGTCGGTCGGGCCGGACATCGAGTCTCCGTTCGCGCGATGGACCCGCACAGTGTGCCGTGCCGCAGCACGCCGAAGCGACCAAGTTCTGTCGGCCCCGACGCAGACGAGCAGCGGTCACCGCTGCATGGCCTCGGCCCGTACGCCCGCCGTTCGCGCCACGGTGGGCCACTCCTTCGGCGGCCCTCGGCGCGCGCGGAACCCGCTGCGGCTCCCATGCTGGTCCGGGGGAGATGACCGCTGTCCGAGGCCGCCGTCGAACCCCGGCTCCCTGGGACCTGGCCGCGGAAGACCGGAGCACTGATGAGGCTTGTCGTCGATCTCAACAGATGCCAGGGATACGCGCAGTGCGCCTTCCTCGCGCCCGAGGTGTTCACGATGCACGGTGACGAGTCCCTCGTGTACGACCCGCATGCCGAGGACGAGCACCGGGAGAAGGTGGCGCGCGCGGTCGCGGCCTGCCCCGTGCAGGCCATCATGGCGGAGGGCCTGGGCGAAGCCGACCACGCCCCCGGGCAGCCCGGGGGGTCCGCTCGCTCCGCTCAGGCCGTTCAGTCCGGGCAGGAGCCGTCCGATGTCCGTTGAGGATTTTCACGAGTGGCTGAGACGCGAGGGCCGGATCGTGATCGTGGGGGCGTCGCTGGCGGGGCTGCGGGCGGCGGAGACCCTGCGAGCCGAAGGCTTCGCCGGTTCGCTCACACTGATCGGAGACGAGCCGTACGAGCCGTACGACCGGCCCCCGCTGTCCAAGGCGGTCCTGCTGCGCAAGGCCTCGCCGGTCCACACCGAGCTGCCCCGGCGCCGGGAGATCGACGCCACCTGGCGGCTCGGCGTCGCCGCGAGCGGTCTCGACGTGGCGGCCAAGCGGGTGCTCCTGGCGGACGGGGACGCGGTGCAGTACGACCGGCTGCTGATCGCGACCGGCGTGCGCGCCCGGCCCTGGCCGGTCGAGGCGGAAGCTCAGCTGGACGGGGTCTTCGCGCTGCGGACCCGTGACGACGCGGTGCGACTGCACGGGCGGATGGAGGCCTCACCCCGTCGGGTCCTGGTCATCGGCGCCGGGTTCACCGGTTCCGAGATCGCCTCGGCCTGCCGGGACCGAGGCATCGAGGTCACCGTGACGGAGCGCGCCGACGCTCCGCTCGTGGGCGCGCTCGGCGGCGTGATCGGCACGGTCGCGGCGGAGATGCACCGCGAGAGCGGCGTGGATCTGCGTACGGGCGTCACGGTCACCGCGCTGGAGGGCGACGCGGCGGGCCGGGTCCGGTCGGCCCAACTCTCCGACGGCAGCGTCGTCGAGGCGGATGTCGTGGTCGTCTCCCTCGGAGCGATCCGTAACACCGAGTGGCTGGCAGGCTCCGGGCTCGGCGCCGGCCCCCGCGGTATCGCCTGCGACGCGGGCTGCCGGGCCTTCGACATCCGGGGCATCGTCACTGACGACATCTACGCCGCCGGTGACGTCGCCCGTTCCCCGAACGCCCTGTTCAACTACCAGTTCCTGTCCTTGGAGCACTGGGGCAACGCCGTGGCACAGGCGGAGATCGCCGCGCACAACATGATCAGCGTCAGCGCGGAGCGCCGCCCCCACATGGGGGTGCCCGCCTTCTGGTCCTCCCAGTTCGGGGTGAACATCAAGTCGGTCGGCGTGCCCTCGATGGGCGACGAGATCATGATCACGCAGGGCTCTCCGGACGAGCGGCGCTTCATCGGGGTGTACGGCCATCAGGGCCGCGTCATCGCGGCCGTCAGCTTCGACAACTCGCGGTGGCTGGACTTCTATCGGCGGCTGATCGAGACGGGCGCGCCTTTCCCCCTGGACTTCCCGACGGTGGACCGGCGGCCCGAGGGCCGCAAGCCGGTCCCGGCCGAGTTCCCCGACCCGTCCCTGCCGACCCACGGCCCGACGGTGACCCTGAGCGGCTACTCGCCGACCGACCAGCAATTGGTCTTCACCCCGGCCCATCGCTGACCGACGCCCCTGCCGCCCCCTCCACCCCCACGGGCCCCGCAGAAGGACACCCCATGACGCATGCCACCCCGCTCCTGCGCCAGATCACCGACTACGCCAATCGCCCGAACCCCTACCCCCTCTACGAGAAGCTCCGCGAGACCCCGGTGCTGCAGGAGGAGGAGGGCGGACCCTTTGTCGTCAGTTCCTACTACGACATCCTCCAGCTGCTCCACGACCCACGGATCAGCTCGGACGCCGCCAACCTCGCCGCGCCGAGCGCCGACGACATGGGCGGTGCGGAGCAGACGGGGCTGCCGCCGAGCTTCATCCGGCTCGACCCGCCCGAGCACGACCGACTGCGACGGATCGCCAACCGCCCCTTCGGGCCGCCACACAGCCCCGACCGGATCGACTCCATGCGCGACGAACTGGCCGAGATCGTGTCCGGGCTGGTCGACGGCCTCGGGGACGCCGGAGAGATCGACCTGGTCGACCAGTTCGCCTACCCGTTTCCCGTGACCGTGATCTGCCGGCTGCTCGGGGTGCCGCGCGAGGACGAGCCGCGATTCCGTTCCTGGGTCGACCCGATCGTGGCAGCTCTGGATCCGGACGCGGGGGGTGACAACACGGAGCGACGGCAGGAGGCGCAGGAGGCACGGCTGCAACTGGGCATGTATCTGGCCGGGTTGGTCGAGCAGCGCAGCAAGGAGCCTCGCGAGGACATGCTGTCCGAGCTGGTGACGAGCCGGGGCGGCGACGGTCCCATGACGACGATGGAGGTGCTCAGCACCGCGGTCCTCCTGCTGATCGCGGGCCACGAGACGACGGTCAACCTCATCACCAACGGCATGCTCACGCTGCTCCGCCACCCGGACGTCCTCGACAGGCTGCGCGACGACCCGGGGCTTGCCGTCAACATCGTGGAGGAGCTGCTGCGTTACGAGCCGCCGGTGCAACTTGTGCCCCAGCGCACCTGTATCGCGGACATCGAGCTGCGCGGGGTCACGATTCCGAAGGGTTCGACGATCTGGCTCGTGCTCGCCTCGGGAAACAGGGACCCGGAGCGCTTCTCGGAGCCCGACCGCTTCGACCCGGACCGCAAGGACATCCAGCACCTCGGCCTGGGCAGCGGCATCCACTCCTGTTTCGGCGCTCCGTTGGCCCGGCTGGAGGCCCAGCTCGCGCTGTCCACGCTCGCCCGTCGCCTCGACAACCCACGACTGCTGGAGGACCCACCGCCGTACCGACACAACGCGGTGCTGCGCGGCCCGCGCCATCTGCGCATCGGGATCGACGGAGTACGTCCCTGAACCGGCACCCCTCAGCTCCGGCTCGGCGGGCGCTGATCGCGCCATCGGAGGATCGGACCTGACGGCCTCGCCGCATGCTGTAGGTGGGTCTTCGCAGTTGAGCGGTACGAAGTCGTCTGCAGGCGAAGGGTGGTGACGCAGCGCATGCGGACGCACTGGTTGCCGTCGAATAACAGTAGTCTTCGGCCATGGCCCTGCGACCTGACGAGTTCTACGCCCACGCACGTACCGCTACGGATGGTGAGCGACGGCTCCCAGTGGCCCGTATGACGGGGTGGGACATCAGTCCGTTCGAGCCGGACGGCCTGCGCGTCGCGCCGCTGCGCCCGCCGGTGCTGCCCGAACCTGCGCGACACGGCGAGGACCCGTCGGACTGCGACGCGTGCCGCAGCCGGGACGAAGGCATCTGGCTCAACGACCGTTGGCGGCTCACCCGGATTACAGGAGTCGGCGTGCCGTTGGTGCTGATGCTGCATCCACGCGATCACTTCGACCTGGCGGACCTGCCCGACGAACTGGCAGCCGAGTTGGGGGTGCTCACCACTCACATCTCCCGCCATGTGCAAGCACTGCCGCACATCGCGCGGGCCCATGTGTATCGCATCGGAGACGGTGGCGCCCATCTGCACATCTGGTTCTTCGCCCGCCCCGAGGGGCAAGCCCAACTGTACGGTTCGTGGATGGTCATCTGGGACGACCTGCTGCCGGAGTACCCCGCGGACGTGGCCGACGCGGACGCGGCGATTGTGGTGGACGCGTTGGTCGCCTCCTACGGAGGCAGTCGGTCGGCCGTCGGTGACCTGCCGCACGTCTGATCCACCGGAGCACGATCCTGAGGGACTTCGAAGTGCGAGCTGTCGGCTTCACGCCACCGCGGACCACACTCCCGTGACGGCCGAGACGCTGCGCATGCCGTACCCCCGGGCTTGGCCGGGCGCGAGGACGCGCTGAGCTCGGGACGAAGAGGAGCAGGCTCTCAGTCGGGCAGACCCCAGAAAGAGCCGTGCAAGCCGACCTCGGCGAAGTAGGCGGCGGCGGAGGCGGGCTCGCGGCGGGTGTATCCCGGGTCCAGGCGTCCGGTGTACCAGTCACTGGCGAAGCGCCACAGGGTGGCCAGATCCATGACGTAGCCGCGCTCCTGGCCGGTTTTGCGCAGCCAGGTGTCGACGCAGTCGGTGGAGCAGAACAGGCGCTGGTTGCCGCAGGTGTGTACGACATCGTCCCAGGCCCGGCTCATGGGAGTGAGGAAATGGGCCACCTGGTCGCCCTTCGGGGGTGCTTCTCGGCCGACCACCCAGGCGTGCGGGGTGTCGCACGCCGGACAGCGGGTGGCGACCAGGACATCGGGCTCGTCCCGGAGCAGGTGGGGCAGGGCGAACGAGTCCCAGGCGCAGCCGCCCCACCACAGGGTGTGGGCCCCCATGACCGAGAAGCCGAGAGGTACGGAGGCGAAGGGATGGGCCATCACGACGTGGTCGTTGTCCCGCGGGTCCAGGACCAGATCACGACTGCCGTGGAGGGTGCGCAGTTCCTGGCGCACCTGGTCGGGCGTGATCCCGGTGAGTGCGCCGAGTTCCGGCACACTCGGGGCCCGTCCGGTGCGCGCGAACCCGTGGTAGACGGCCAGGCGGACCGTCTCCGTCTCGTCGAGGTTCATCGGCGCTGTCGAGACGTTCTCGGGCATTCCTGTGGTTCCTCCGCTGGTTGAGGCGACGAGTCCAGCGTGCGCCTTCGGCGGGCCGGCACTCAGCCGCCATGCCGCGACGCCGTCGGCGCCGGCTGCGCCTACCAGGCCCACCTCACCCGATGGCCCACCCGGCGTCATCCCCGCCGCCTACCACACGGCGTGAAGCACTCCCCCGTACGCAGGACCACGCATACGGCACCGGCTCTGGCAGTAGCGCTGGTCACAAGGTACGGCCAAGGGGTCACATGTCCAGATGCTGTCGAACGAGTACATCGAGTCGACGCCATGCCGGGGACGATGCGTTGACGGTCCCCTGGATGAGGGCGGGGATGTCGGAGTCCGCGTCCACATGTGGCGGGTCCTCGGCACCGTAGCGATCATGGGTCGCCGCGACGATGCGGTGGGCGAGGTCGTCGATGCGGGGATCGTGGGGGTCCAGGTCGTGCGCGCGGTCGTAAGCGAGGAAGAGTTGGCGTAGCCGCGGGTCGGCGAGGCTCTCGGCCTGGTCGTGGAAGAGCGCGCTCGCCTGGTCCGGGTGGGTGGCGATGACCAGAATCCACAGGTCGCGCTGCAGGTCCACCCAGCGCGGGCTGAACCCCCACCCGGCCAAGCGTTCCAGATGGGCGGCGACCTCGTCGGGCACCGGTACCGCCTGCCCGGTGGCGAGCCCGCGCAGGCGGTGCTGTGTTGCCTGCAGGTCGCGGATACGGGCGGTGAGCTCGTCGTCGATCTCGTGGAGCGCCTGCTCGAACTCCTCCGCGTTCGCCGATCTCAGCTCACGGATGCGGGCCAGCGGGACGCCCGCCTCGGCCAGCGTCCGGATCTTGATCAGGTCGATGACGTCGCTCGCGCTGTACCGCCGGTAGCCGGAAGCGTCGCGGTCGGGTTCGGTCAGCAGACCCTTCTCGTGGTACACGCGGACGGTCTTGACCGACACACCGACGTACCTGGCCAGCTGCCCGATGGTGATCACTCGGCCATCGTCCCACTTGACCCTGCCCCTGGGGCAGGGTCGCACGATGGCGTCATGGAGAACATGAACATCGACCGGGAGACCCTGCGTGAGCTGGCCGACGCGGGCAACGAGTCGGCTCTGGACCGGCTGGCCGATCTCGCGGACGAAGCGGGAGACCTGGACGAACTGAGCGAGCTGCTGGACGAGGGTTCCCAGCGTGCGGGGCTCCTGCTCACCCGGCGAGCGGCCGCCGCCCGCGACCTGCGGGAGCTGCAGCGGATCACCGACGCCGGGTACGACGAGGCCGGGAGCGAGCTGGACCGGCTCCTGAAGGGGCACCGTCAAGAACCTTGAGGTGTCCTTTGGGACGCGAGCGGCGCCGACACCCCACGACAGCGCACACGGAACGCCGCGACCATCCGGGCCTCCAGCGACGCCGGTACGGCTCCAGGCACGGGGGTGACCAGGAACCGCCCCCGGCAGCGGCCGTGGGCGACAGGCCGGAACTCGATCCCCTCGTCGGGCCGGCCTTGCCGCTCCAGATCCCAGATCCCGCCCTCGACAAGCAACGTTCCGTCCCACGCGGCCCTCGCTCACGCGGCCCTGACACGGTTCCCTCGCGTCAGGACCGCGTGAAGACTTCGGACGTGCGCGCCTGCTCAAAGGCACACCGGCCTACAGTCGCGTCATGAGCCGATCCGACGGACGTCTGCCCGTCGACCGCCACGTGCGCCGCATGTCGGTGGCGCTCGCCGCCGCGGCCGTGCTCGTCAGCGCTCTCGGGGCCGTCGGTGAGAGCATGTGGGCGCTCGGGGCAGGGGCCTGGCTGCTGATCGCGGCCATTCTCCTGGACCCCGTGTACCGGCCCTGAGGCCCGCGCGCCGGCCAGTAGGTCCGCGGCCCGCGCGACCACCCGGCGGCTGCAGGTCGGCTCTCCCCCTTCAGGCATCCTCGGCCTCAACGTGATCGGCCACTGCAGACGCCGGCCCGTTCCGCGCGTCGGCCTGGGCAGGCCATGAACCCGTTTGTGACAGACCCAAGTTGATGGTCGGCGGAGAGGGGTGGTCCGGTCAGCCAGTACGAACAGCCGTGGACAGGTCCCGGAATTTTGGCTGGCCCAGATTCGCTCCGCCGCCCGTGTCGATGGGCGTCTGCCGCCACACCTCGCTCATGTGCACGACGGGCCGCACCTCTTGGGGTTCGCGGTCCGGCTGGCTGACGGCTAACGCGGCGAGCACGTGCCCGCGTTCGTGGGCGCCGAGCTGGGGTCGTGGGACGCGGGTGCGACAGCTCACTGGAGGGCATGAAATCCACTCAGCCGCAACCTTCCGGAAGTCATGTTTTTCTTCGACTCGCAAATTCACCAGAGGGCACAGAATTCTTCAGTCTGCAAATCCGAATGAGGGCATATTCCTCGTTCAGCCGCAACAGCATTGACAAGAAATTCCAAGGTTGACGGCGTCGCGGAGTTTACTTATGGTCCAGTCGTTCAACTTCCCGCCGATCGAGATCCGAAGGTGTTCATGACCGCGCCTCCAACGTTGCCGAAGCCCAGGCAGCAGATGATTCTTGCCGTTCTTATGATGTGTTCGCTGCTGATTTGGCTAGAAAATACCGTCCTGAGTACTACGCTGGAGACCCTTGCAGACCCGGTCCGCGGACTGGGGGCCAATCCCGGTCAGCTGCAATGGGCGACCGGTTCGTACACTCTGGCCTTCGCCACATTGATGTTCACTGCAGGCGCATTGGGCGATCGGTTCGGTCACCGGACTGTGTTTTCCGTTGGGTTGGTAATCTTCGCCGGGTCCTCACTGTGGGCGGCGTACGCAAGCGATGTGGGCCAGCTGATTGCAGCTCGAGCTGCTATGGGGGTGGGCAGCGCGCTGATCACGCCCGCCATGATGGCCATCCTCATGTGGACCTTTACCGGCCCCGCGCGGGCTGCCGCGATCGGTATTTTCTCGACATCGGCAGGTGTCGGAATGGCTACCGGACCGGTGCTGGCCGGGTTCCTGCTCGATCATTTCTGGTGGGGCTCGGTATTTCTCATCAATGTCCCGGTCGCGGCATTGACGTTGGTCGGGCTCGCCGTGCTGGTTCCGAATTTCCGCAGCCCCGCTCTGCGACCTTTGGACCCCGCTGGAATGCTGTTGTCGATCAGCGGGCTCGTGGCGTTGGCCTACGGGCTGATCCGGGCTGGGCAGGTAGCTGAGTGGAGTCGTACCGACGTCTGGGCTCCGATCGTTGCCGGTCTGGTCCTGCTGACAGTTTTCGTACTCGTCGAATTACGTGTCAAGGTGCCCAGCTTTGATCCGCGACTGCTCGCGCAACGCACATTCGGTGGCGGCAACATGGCGCTCGGATTGCTGCTCTTCGGCGTGGCCGCCATCACCTTCTACAACGCGTTCTATCTGCAAGGCGCGCTCGGATTTTCACCGATGAAGGCAGGTTTGGCCAATATCCCGACCGCATTCGGCGCGCTCGCGGCGGCGCCCCTTGCCTCGCGCCTGGTTCGCCGAATGTCGCTGCGCCTTGTCACCGTGCCGGCCCTGACCGTGGCTGCGCTGACCATGGGCGGGTACGGGTTCCTCGGACTCCACACTCCACTCGTCTGGATCGAGATCCTGTTGTTGATGCAGGGCCTCTCGATCGGCATGGTGATCGGCCCCGTTACGGCCGCACTGCTCAGCAACCTGCCGCTGGAACAGGCCGGTGCAGGATCGGCCGTCACCAACACCGTGCGACAAACCGGCAGTGTGATCGGAATCGCAGTAGGCGGCACGATCATGTCGATCACGTACCGACGTGCGATCGAACCTTCGCTGGAGGGGGCACCCGGTCCGGTGCAGGATCAGGCGCGAGTGTCCGCCGAACAGGCCCGCCACGTCGCCACCGCCATCCACCGGCCCACTCTTGCTCAGGCTGCTGATGATGCGTTCATCCACGCCATGCACGTCGGCGCTGGCTGGATCGCGGTCATCGCACTCCTCGGAGCAGCTGTGCTGTTGATTACCTTGCCCCCTGTCGAAAGAAAAAGGGCCCGATACCGGAGCCGGAGGCACGGGCCACATCCGCCACACCCGAGTCCGCAGCATGAGGCGGTTCACCGGGAGGCCGAGTGGCGACCGAACCCGCTGACTAATACTCCAGCCGTAGATCGCGATCTTGCTGTTCAGGGGCGGTGCGAAGACGGGTACGGCCACCGTCAGGGCCCCTCCCCCCGGCAGAGGTCTCAGGCCGACGACACCAGCTCCTCCAGCTTGTTGAGACTCTGAGTCCAGCCCTCCTCGTGAAGAGCTTGGCGCCCCTCAGTGGCGAAGTCACCCTGGCTGATGACCAACTCGGCCCGTGCACCGCCGATATCGCGAAGCGACAGCGTCACCACCGTCTCCCGATCCTCGGGATCGGGATCCTCCCATCGGAACGTGTAGGACAGGCGTTCCAGAGGGTCGACCTCAACGAATTCCCCCACCAGGTAGAACAGATCGCCCTCCGGAGGCTGCATGGCGATCCGATACCTACCACCTGGCCGAAGGTCGCTTTCCACACTTGGGATGGTGAACCCGTCAGGGCCCCACCACTTGGCCAGTTCCTGCGGTTCGGTCAACGCTCGGAATACGACCGAGCGCGGTGCGCGGAGGACACGCTGCAGATGCAGCCTCAGCCCGCCATCGTGTGTCATCGCGAACCTCCTCCAACCGAAGGCGCCGAGATTGACCAGCATGCTCATCGTAAGTATCCCAGCCGTAGACCGCGATCTAGCTGGCCAGGGGCGGTGTGAGGACAGGTGCGGCCACCGGTGATCATCGCGTGCTGTGTGGACAAACGAAGATCAAGAGCTGGCCGCGGGCCAAAGCGTAGACCTGGCTCGCTGGCGGGACATGTTCGATGCCCTTATGGGCCGGATCGCGGGCCGTTTCACGCGGACCGAGCCCCGACGCCGGGCGCGGTCGCTCGTTGTGGGACTGCTGTCCGGCCTGCCGCGGAAGAACTGCTGGACCATCGCCGAGCATGCCGGGCACGCCACTGTGGCCAGCAGAGGGTGCTCATTCTAGGAGTTGTCCGGCCGATTATGTGCGGAGCGAGATGACGAGGACTGCGGCAGTCGCGCGCTTCCGAGGAAGACGTAGCCGCGCTTCCCATAGCAGCCCGCTGAGCCACCGACGATCCGGCCCCGCCCTTCGTGTACCGGTGCGCCAAGAAGACTTCGTCGATCGGCCACGAGGCTACGAGGCTACGAGGCTACGAGGCTACGAGTGATTGTTGGCATCTCCCCAGGTCGGAGGCATTACCGTGTGCCAACCAGCGCTCGTGGCCACAAGGCGTCAGCGTCGGACGCGGGGCATTCCCAGGCCGATCCAGGAGATGATCTCGCGCTGGATCTCGTTGTTGCCGCCGCCGAAGGTGAAGATGACGGCGGAGCGGTAGCCGCGTTCGAGTTCGCCGTGGAGGACCGTGCCGGCGGAGCCTTCCTTGAGGGCGCCGGCCGCGCCGACGATCTCCATGAGCCAGGCGTAGGCGTCGCGGCGGGCCTCGGAGCCGTAGACCTTGACCGCGGAGGCGTCCTGGGGGGTGAGGGTGCCCTGCTGGACGGCGTTCACCATCTGCCAGTTGAGGAGCTTCATCGCGTCGAGCCTGGTGTGCGTACGGGCGAGGCTGCGGCGCACCCAGCCGAGGTCGATCACGCGGCGGCCGTCGGCGAGCTTGGTGTCCGAGGCCCACCGCTGGACGTCGTGCAGGGCTCGGATCGCCATCGTGCCGTGGGCCGCGAGGGTCACGCGCTCGTGGTTGAGCTGGTTGGTGATCAGCCGCCAGCCCTTGTTCTCCTCGCCGACGCGGTGGGAGACGGGGACGCGGACGTTCTCGTAGTAGCTCGCGGTGGTGTCGTGCGAGGCGAGGGTGTTGATGAGCGTGCAGGAGTAGCCGGGGTCGCTCGTCGGGACGAGCAGCATCGTGATGCCCTTGTGGGCGGGGGCGTCGGGGTCCGTGCGGACGGCGAGCCAGACCCAGTCGGCGGTGTCGCCGTTGGTCGTCCAGATCTTCTGCCCGTTCACGACGTACTCGTCGCCGTCCCTGACCGCGCGGGTCTTGAGGGCGGCGAGGTCGGTGCCCGCGTCGGGCTCGCTGTAGCCGATGGCGAAGTCGATCTCGCCGGACAGGATCTTCGGCAGGAAGTACGCCTTCTGCTCGTCGGTGCCGAACTGCATGATCGTGGGACCGACGGTGTTCAGGGCCATCAGCGGCAGCGGGACGCCCGCCTGGGCGGCCTCGTCGAAGAAGATGAATTGCTCCATCGGGCTCAGTCCCCGCCCGCCGTACTCGGTGGGCCACCCCACCCCGAGCCAGCCGTCGGTGCCGAGCCTGCGCACGGTCTCGCGGTAGAACCGCTTCTGGGCGGCGGGGTCGGCATACCGGGCGTGGACGTCCTCGGGGACGAGCTCGGCGAAGTACGCGCGCAGTTCCGCGCGCAGGCGGTGCTGGGCGGGCGTGTACTCGAGGTGCATGGGGGCCTCCCGTGGCAGCGTCCTTCGTACCGTGCGCGCGACGGCGGCCACGGTAGAACGTGTTCCACAAATGGGGAAGCCCCATGACAGGCACGGACCGCGAGCACGGACCGCCCCGGCCCGGCCGAGCGGCCGGACCGAGGCGGTGATGGCGCGGGGCCGGGGTCCGGTGGGTTCGAGTTCGTTCCCTGAACCCGTGGGACCACGGCCTGCCTGCGCGGTTCAGGGCAGGAGCTCGTCCAGGGAAGCGCGTCCCTTCTCCGCCATTCGGCGCTCCGCCCACGCGAGGCTCTTCGGATTCACGTCACGACCTGAGGCGAGGACCAGGTCCTCCGCCGTGTATTCGCCCTCCGACCCGGCATGCAAGAGGCGGTCGGGCGTCGGGCTCTCCCCCGGAGATGTCTTGTCGGACTCAGCGTTCATGCCGCCTCCTACTAGTTCTTCCGGCACTGGCCATTCTCGTGTCCGGCTCCCGGTCCCGCATCCGGGCCGGACCGGGCGCGGCCGCCGTGTCGGTTCCGTATCGGCGGCGTGTCGGCGGCGTGTCGGCGGGAACGGCGAGGGTGGACGGCCGAGCCACGACACACAGGAGCCCTCGATGCCGCAGCCCCAGTCATTTCCCCTCCGCCGAATCCGGGTCGCCGCCGTCCGGCGGGTCACCCCGCGCATGATCAGGGTCACCTTCGGTGGCGAGGACCTCTCAGGACTCCTGCTCGCCGGGCCCGACCAGCAGGTGAAGCTGTACTTTCCCCGGCCGTACGGCCGGTCCGAGCCCGTGCTGCCCGCTCCGGACCCGGACGGTGACGTGATGCGCTGGTACGCGGCGTACGGCGGCATTCCGGAGGCCGAGCGTCCGTGGATGCGGAGCTACACCCTCCGGTCCCACGATCCGGCCGAGGCCACGGTGGACATCGACTTCTTCGTCCACGGCGAGGCCGCCGAGGCCGGCGAAGGCGGCCCGTACGGGCCCGCGACACGCTGGGCGCTGGGCGCGCGGCCCGGCGACACGCTGGGGATGTTCGGGCCCTCGGCGTACTTCGCGAAGCCGGTCGTCCTCGGGGCGGCGGAGTGGACACTGCTCGTCGCCGACGGGTGCTCCCTCCCGGCGCTCGCCACCATCGTCGAGGCGCTGCCGCCGGGCCACCGCGCCCTCGCCTTCGTCCAGGTCCCCGACGCGGCGGAGGAGCAACCGCTGGAGACGGCCGGCGAACTGACCGTGCACTGGCTGCACGGGAACGCGTCGGTCGTGGACGCCGTGCGGGAGTCCGCGCTCCCGTCCGGCGCACCGTACGCGTGGCTCGGCAGCGAGGCCGGGGCCGTACGGGCTCTACGGCGACACCTGGTCGAGGACCGCGGGTACGACCGCCGCGCGGTCGACTTCGCCGGCTACTGGCGCCGCCGCCTCACCCAGGACGACGCGCCCACGCCGGAGGACCTGGCGGAGGCCCGGGAGCGGTTGGAGGAGGCGGGTGGAGGCACCGGGGCCTGAGGCACTGGCCGCTCGGCGGCTCGTGCGCGGGCTTCGGCCCTGGCGCGGGAGGCCTCGCACCGATCACCGATTCTTCAGGTCCCCGTGCGGGGGGCTTCAGCCCTGACCGGGGACAGCTCGCACCGATTCCTCAGGCCCCCGTACGAGGTCCGCCGCCTCCCTCACCGTCAAGGTGCCGCCCTCCTCGTAGCTGCGTGTGTACGCCTCCGGGGTCAGGGCCGCCCGGAGCGCCCGTTCCGCCTGTTCCCGTACCGACGCCTCGGTCTGTCCCGTGAACGGGCGGAAGCCGGCGCCTCCGGCGTCTGCTCGGTGCGTGTCGTACGCGCCCAGGAGCCGGGCGCCGTCCTCGGCATCGCGCCCCGAGTCCCGCCCCGCCCTCGCCCAGGCCGCCGTCACGAACTGGCAGACGACCAGGTACGGCGCCACGAGGTACGCGAGGGTCTCGACGTCCCGAACGGCACCGGCCAGGTGCGCCACGGCCTCGTCGTACGCCCCGTCGAGGCAGTCCAGCCAGCCGCGCAGTCCGCCCGTCAGACCGGCGAACAGGTCGGGCGCGTTGCCTGGGAACTCACCCTCGATGCGATGGAGTTGCTCCCGCGCCAGAGCCGTGCGCCCGGTGTGCGCGTAGTGCTGGGCGAGCAGCAGCCGGGCCGTGCCGACGGGCTCGCCGGTCGGTGCGCCGGTCTCCTCGGCGGCTTCGACCAGCAGGCGTTCGGCCTCCTTCCGTGCCGTCGCGTCGGTGGCCGGAAGGCGTAGCCGTACGGCGGCGAGGCGGGCCGTGAAGACCGGGACCTGAGAGCGGGCACCGAGGCGGGCCGAGGCCTGCGCGGCGCGCTCGAAGTCGACGGCTGCCTCGGAGAGACGGCCTGCCCGTTCGTACGCCTCTCCCCGCGCGCAGAGGGACTCGGCGACGGCCCATGGGTCCCGCTCCTGCTCGAAGAGCGCGAGCGCCCGCTCGGCGTCGTCGAGGCGGTCGCCGAGGAGCTTGGCCCGCAGGAGGATGGCGAGGGCGAGATCCCAGCGGGCGCCGTGGGCGCGGCAGGCGGAGACGACGGCCGCCAGTGTGTCGTCGAGGCTGTGGAACTCGCCGGTCATCAGGCGGGCGAAGTACCACATCAAGCCGGGCTGGCGACAGTTCTGCGGCATGCCGGGGTGGTACGCGGAGACGATGGCGGCCAGCCGGGCGCGGGTCTCGGGCCGCTCCATGGCCGTCGCGCCATCACCGCCTTCCGCCGCGAGGACCAGCATTCGGCAGCCACGCCGGGCCTCCCACAGCTGCTCCTCGCTCCACGGCGGCGGCGTGTCGGTGCATGGCGCTGCCGATGGCACGGCGCGCCGAACGGGCGACTCGAACGGGTCGGGGCCGAGGGCGGCCGCCGCCAGGGACCATGCGCGGGCGTCGGCCTGCCGGGCCCGGAGCTGCCAGAACCAGCTCATGGACAGGACGAGGCAGAGCGCCTCCTGCTCCTCGCCGCGGTCGACGGCGGTCCGCAGTGCCGCCGTCACGTTGTCGTGCTCGCTCTCGAAACGACGCAGCCACATGTCCTGTTCGGGCCCCCGGAGCGCGGCTTCTCCGGCGCGGGCGAGTTCCCGGTAGTGGACGAGGTGACGTCGCTCGGCCGCGGCGCGGTCCCCGCTCTCGTCGAGACGTTCGGCGGCGTACTCGGCGACGGTCTCGAGGAGGCTGTAGCGCATGGCCGCGTCGTGGTCGGCCGGGGCGGGAACGGCGACGACGAGCGACTTGTCGACAAGCGAGCCGAGGAGGCCGAGGACGTGAGCGGCCGGCACGGCCACGGTCACGTGCCCACCTGCACCGGCCACAGCTGCCCCGTCCCGGCCCGCACCGGCCCCATCCGCGCCGTCGCCGCCCGGACCGGCCACAGCCGGTCCCTCCCGACCTGCACCGTCGCTCTCGACAGCCGTCGCGCAGACCGCTTCCGCCGCCGCCAGGTCGCAGCCACCCGAGAAGACCGACAGTCGACGCAGAACGGTCCGTTCGCTCCCGTCCAGAAGGTCCCAGGACCAGTCCACCACCGCGCGCAGCGTCTGCTGCCTGGGCAGCACCGTCCGGGCCCCGGTGGTCAGCAACGGGAAGCGGTCGTCGAGCCGGTCCGCGATCTGACGCGGGGCGAGCAGCCTCAGGCGCGCCGCCGCCAGCTCGATCGCCAGCGGCAGACCGTCGAGGCGGCGGCAGATCTCCGCGCACGCCTCGGGGTCGTCCACCGGGTCGAAGCCGGCCCGCGCGGCCGCCCCGCGCTCCGCCAGCAGACGCAGCGCGCCGTCCGGCGGCAGCGGCTCCACCAGGCGTACGAACTCTCCCGGCACCCCCAGCGGCTCACGGCTGGTGGCGAGCACGGTGACACCCGGACAGCGGACGAGCAGCCGCTCCACCAGCTCCGCCGCCGCGCCCACCACGTGCTCGCAGTTGTCGAGGACCAGTAGCAGACGGCGCGAGGCGCAGTGCTCCACGAGCCGGGTGAGCGTGTCCCGCGCGCTCGGCTCGACGACCGTGGCCCCGCTCCACAGCTGCGTCTCCCGGGCGCCGAGCGCGGTGAGTACGGCGGAGGGAACGTCGGACTCCGAGCGTACGGAGGCGAGTTCGGCGACACGCACGCCTTCCTGCCGGCGCGGCGCGCCGCGTTCGGCGGCCTCCAGAGCCAGCCGCGTCTTGCCGACCCCGCCGGTGCCGAGCAGGGTGACGAGACGCTGCTCCCCCAACTCGGCGACGAGGGAGTCCAATTCGGTCTCGCGCCCGACGAAGGACGTGAGCCGTGCGGGGACGTGGGGGCGTTCCGGCGCGGGGGTGTCACCCGCCAGCAACTCGGCGTGCAGTTCCCTCAGTTCAGGCCCTGGATCCGCGCCGAGGCGGTTCGCGAGGACGGCGCGGACCTCGGCGTACGCCTGCAGCGCCTCGGCGGGCCGGCCCGCTGCCCGCAGGGCCCGGATGCGGAGGGCCTGGAGCGGCTCGTCCAGCGGCTGCTCGGCGGCCAGGGCCGCGAGCGGGGCGAGCGCGGTCGCCGCCTGCCCCAGGGCCACGTCGGCGGCGAGGCGGTCCTGGTGGGCCTGCGCGTGGCGTCGGTCGGTCCGTACGACGACAGGGTCAGCGTCCCGGCCCGGGAGGTCGGCGAGGGCGGGCCCGCTCCACAGCCCGAGCGCGTCGTCGAGGAGCCGGGCCGCTCGTGCCGGGTCCCCCGCCGCGAGTGCGCCGGACCCCTCGGTGGCCAGCCGCTCGAACACATGGAGGTCGATGTCCTCGGGGCCGGCGGCGAGCCGGTACCCGCCGGCCGTGGAGGCGACGGCCTCCCTGCCGAGCGCCCGCCGCAGCCGCCCGACCAGAGCCTGCAGGGCCGCGGTGGGCTCCTCGGGCGGCTCGTCCTCCCAGATCAGGTCGATCAGCTCGGCCACTCCGACCTCGCGCCCGCCGGTGGCGGCCAGGGCGGCCAGCAGGGCCCGGAGCCGGGCGCCGCTGAGCGCGACCGGGCCGCCGTCGGCCCGGAGGGCACGGCTCGGGCCGAGGACGCGATAGCGGAGGATCACCGGCCCATTCTCCCCCGGTCGGTCACAACTCCAGTACGCCGCGTGTCGCCGCCATGGCGTTGAGGGGGTGCGGGTTCGACAATGGTGACGATGACCGATGACGACCGGGGCACGCACACTGGCGAGATCGGGCCCACCGAGCGGCTCGCCATGAATCGGACCGGCAGCTTCGACTGGGACCTCGACACGGGCACCATCGACGTCGACGAGGCCGGGCTGCTGGTCTTCGGGCTGGAATCGGGCGGGTTCGACGGGCGCCCGACCTCGCTGATCCAACGGCTCGACCCTGAGGAGCGGGCTCGGCTCGACACGGTGATCCACCAGGCGATCACCAGTGGCGAGACCTCGTACTCAGCGCACTTCCGGACGGAGGACGAGGACGGTACACCCCAGTGGACGCATGTCCAGGCACGAATTCTGCGGACGCCCGACGGCATGGCCCACCGGATCGTCGGGATCGTCCGGGACACCACCACCGAGGTCGCGCACTCCGAGATCGTCCTGGAGCTGGAGAAGCGCCGCGAGGTGCAGACCAGCATCGTCGAGCGGACCACGCACGCGCTGTCGCGGGCCGTGACGGTCGACGACGTGACGGCCGCGATGACGGGCCCGGGCGGGCTCGCCCGGCTCGGCGCGGACGGTCTCGCGCTCGGTCTGGTGGAGAACGGCTCGCTGAACATCATCGCGCTGAGCGGCGAGTCCCTGGACGCCCTGAACGACTTCCGTTCGCGCCGCCTGGACCGGGGCCTGCCGCTCGCCGAGACGGTGCTGAGGGGGCGGCCCCGGTTCGTGCCCGCGTTCACCTCGCTCGGCCGGGACTTCCCGGAACTCGCTCCGTACATCGATCGGCTGAGGTTCAAGTCCGCCTGCTATCTGCCTCTGGTCGCGCAGGCCCGCTCGCTCGGCGGTATGGCGCTGTTCTACCGACGCCGTTCGTCCTTCAACGCCGACGAACGCAACCTGCTGCTCGGCCTCGCCGCGATCGTCGCGCAGTCCCTCCAGCGCGCCCTCCTCTTCGACGAGGAGCGTGAGCTCGCCACCGGGCTGCAGGAGACGATGCTTCCCCGCCGGATTCCGGCGATCTCCGGCGGCGAGATCGCGGTGCGGTACCACGCGGCGTGGAGCGGGCGGCAGGTAGGCGGTGACTGGTACGACGTGATCCCGCTACCCCGCGGCCGCGTCGGGGTCGTGGTCGGCGACGTCCAGGGCCACGACACCCACGCGGCCGCGATCATGGGGCAGTTGAGGATCGCGCTCAGGGCGTACGCGGGTGAGGGCCACGCGCCCTCGACCGTGCTGGCCCGGGCCTCGCGCTTCCTCGCCGAGCTCGACACGAACCGCTTCGCGACCTGCACCTACGCCCAGGTGGACCTGGGCACGGGCGCGGTGCGCGCGGTGCGCGCCGGGCATCTGGGGCCGCTGATCCGGCACACCGACGGCCGGGTCGGGCAGCCGAAGCTCCGCGGCGGGCTTCCGCTCGGCCTGGCGACCGTGTTCGGGGACGAGGAGTTCCCGGAGACGCGGCTCGACCTGGTTCCGGGCGAGACGCTGGTACTCTGCACGGACGGCCTGGTCGAACAGCCGGGCTCGGACATCGAGTCCGGCCTGGAGGCGCTGTCGGCGGCGATGAGCAGTGGTCCGCCGCAGGCGGAGGCGCTCGCGGACCATCTGTCGGAACAGCTGTGGGAGCGGTGGGGCGCGGGTGACGACGTGGCACTGCTGGTGCTGCGGCGCAGTCCCGACCCGGGGACGCCACGGGCGCCGCGCATCCATCAGTACATCCACCAGGCTGATCCGCAGGGGCTCTCGGACGCACGGGCGGCGGTGGGTCAGGCGCTACGGGACTGGAGCATGCCCGAACTCGCAGACGATGCGGAGCTGTTGACGGGCGAGCTGCTGGTGAACGTACTGCTGCACACCGAGGGCGGCGCGGTGCTCACGCTGGAGGTGCTGCCGGAGCCGGTGCGGCGGGTACGGCTCTCGGTGCAGGACCGTTCGAGTGCGTGGCCCCGTCGGCGTACACCGGGCGAGGCGGCGACCTCGGGGCGCGGGCTGCTGCTCCTGGACGCGCTGGCGTCGCGGTGGGGTGTGGAGCCACGCGGCGAGGGCAAGGCCGTGTGGTGCGAGATCGGCCCGACGCAGGTGCCGGCCGCGGCTGCCGAGTCAACGAGCCGAGGGTGAGGTGCGGCGATGGATCCCGTGGCGGCGCTGGACCGGATCGCCTTCCTGCTCGAACGGTCCCAGGCACCGACGTACCGGGTCAGGGCGTTCCGTACCGCCTCCGCGGCGGTCGCGGCGATGGCGGACGGCGAGGCGCAGCGGCGGGCGACGGCCGGCACGCTCGAGTCGGTCAAGGGCATCGGGCCGAAGACGGCGGCGGTGATCCGGGAGGCGATCGAGGGCCGGGTTCCGGAGTATCTGGAGCGCCTGGAGGCCGAGATCCCCGTGCCGGAGGTCAGCGGCGGGGAGACGCTGCGGGCGGCGTTGCGCGGGGACTGCCATCTGCACTCCGAGTGGTCGGACGGCGGGAGCACGATCGAGGACATGGGCCGCACGGCGGCGCGGATCGGCCACGAGTGGGCGGTCCTGACGGACCACTCACCGAGCCTGAAGGTCGCGCGCGGGCTTTCGCCGGATCGGCTGCGTGAGCAACTGGACGTGGTGGCACGGCTGAACGAGGAGTGGGCGCCGTTCCGGCTGCTGACCGGAATCGAGTGCGACATCCTGGAGGACGGTTCGCTGGACCAGGAGCCGGAGCTGCTCGACCGGCTGGACGTCGTGGTCGGCTCGGTGCACTCGAAGCTGCGGATGGAAGCGCCGGCGATGACACGGCGGATGGAGAAGGCGGTCCGCAACCCCCTGATGGACGTCCTCGGACACTGCACGGGGCGGCTCGTGAGCGGGGGGCGGCTGCGGCCGGAGTCGACCTTCGACGCGGACCGGGTGTTCGCGGCGTGCGTCGAGTCCGGGACGGCGGTGGAGATCAACAGCCGCCCGGAGCGGCTCGATCCGCCGCGGCGGCTGCTGCAGCAGGCGGTGGAGGCCGGGGTGTGGTTCGCCGTGGACACGGACGCGCACGCGCCGGGGCAGCTGGAGTGGCAGATCTTCGGTTGCGCGCGGGCTGAGGAGTGCGGGGTGCCGGTGGAGCGGGTGATCAACGCGTGGTCGGCGGAGGAGCTGCTGCGCTGGACGCAGGAGCGATAGCGCAATCTGTGCCGCCAGCTATGGCGGTTTCCGAATCGACGGCAGATCAGGCGCGCTGCCAGACCGTCGTCGCATTGCAGAACTCACGGATGCCGTGGCCGGAGAGTTCACGGCCGTAGCCGGACCGCTTCACGCCCCCGAACGGGAGCGCCGGATGGGACGCGGTCATGCCGTTGACGAAGACGCCGCCGGCCTCCAAGTCCCGTACGAAGAAGGCGATGTCCTCGTCGTTGCGGGTCCAGACGTTCGAACTGAGGCCGAAGGGCGAGTCGTTGGCGACGGCCACGGCCTCCTCGATGTCGGACACCGGGTAGAGGGTGGCGACCGGGCCGAACGCCTCTTCCTGGTGGATGCGCATCTGGGGGGTGATGCCGGTGAGCACGGTGACCTTGTAGAACCAGCCGCGGGACCGGTTCTCGGGGCGGCCTCCGCCGCACAGGACGGTCGCGCCCTTCTGTACGGCGTCGTCGACCAGCTCCTCGAGGTCGGCACGGCCCTGCTCGGTGGCGAGGGGGCCGACGTCGGTGGATTCGTCGAGGGGGTCTCCGACGGTCAGCGCGTTCATGGCGGCGGTGAACCGTTCGGCGAAGTCGTCGTAGACGTCGTTGTGGATGATGAAGCGCTTGGCCGCGATGCAGGACTGCCCGTTGTTCTGGACGCGTGCCGTGACGGCGGTCTTGACGGCCCGTGGGAGATCGGCGGAGGGCATGACGATGTACGGGTCGCTGCCGCCGAGCTCCAGGACCGTCTTCTTGACCTCGTCGCCCGCGATGGAGGCGACCGAGCGCCCGGCGGGCTCGCTGCCGGTGAGCGTGGCGGCGACGATCCGGCTGTCGCGCAGCACGGCCTCGACGGCCGAGGAGCCGATGAGGAGGGTCTGGAAACAGCCTTCGGGGAATCCGGCACGGCGGAAGAGATCGCCGAGGTAGAGGGCGGTCCTGGGCACGTTGGAGGCGTGCTTGAGGAGCCCGGTGTTGCCGGCCATGAGGGCGGGCGCGGCGAACCGGACGACCTGCCAGAGCGGGAAGTTCCAGGGCATGACGGCGAGGATGGGGCCGAGAGGGCGGTAGTGGACGCGGGCGGTGTCGGCCCCGGAGTCGTGGACGTCGGCCTGGGCGGGCTGCTCGTCGGCGAGCAGGGCCTCGGCATGATCGGCGTACCAGCGCATGGCCTTGGCGCACTTGGCGGCCTCGGCACGGGCGGCGATGATCGGCTTGCCCATCTCGGTGGTCATCGTGTGGGCGATGTCCTCGGCGTCCTCGTCGAGGAGGTCGGCGGCCCGCCGCAGGAGGCGGGCGCGCTCGGCGAAGGAGGTGTTGCGGTACTGCCGGAAGGTCTCGTGCGCGGCGGCGATCCGCCGCTCGACCTCGTCGTGCCCGTGGGCGTCGTAGGTCCGCAGCGTCTCACCGGTCGCGGGGTTCACTGTGGCGATACCCATGTCATCTCCTCTACGCATCCGCCCCACAGGCACCCTCCCGCGCCCTCCCCATGCCCGCAATCGGGGAGGGGGCGCGGGAGTGACGTGGCCTCGGGCGGCCGGCGGGGGTGGGGGTGGGGGGCCGATGGCTTCGGCGACGTGGCCGGGGCCGGGAGCGCGGAAGCCCGATGCGGGGGGGGTGAACCCGGACGCGGGCCCGAGGGCACGGGCGGGTCGCCGGGGGCGGGATGCGCGCCGGAGCCGACCGGCGGCTGCGAGCGCCCGGCCAGGGGCGGACCCGGCGGCGGGACGAGGCGGCGGTTTCAGGAGGCCCGACACCGGCGGTCGCCGGAGGCGGGATGCCCGCGGACCCGACCGACGCCTTCGAGCACCCGGCCAAGGGCGGACCCGGCGGCGGCGCGAAGCGGCGGCTTCAGGGGCCAGCACGGGCGGTCGCTGGAGGCGGGGCCCCGCGAAGCCGACCGGCGGCTTCGAGTGCCCGGCCGGGGGCGGGAGGCGGCCTCGGCCGGGCAGCCGGGCGCCGCAGGGTTTCCGGCCTCCCGGTGGGCGGTGGCGCCCGAGGCGGGGCCTCGAGCGGCTCACCCCCTCGCCGCGGGGCGGAGCCGCGGTCTCGTCAGAGTTTCGGGGAGGGGTGGGGTGGGGGAGATTCCCCGGCCGCGACCCAGCGGAGCGCCCCCGTCAGGTGCGCCCTGAACGTGGCGTCCCGGTAGGCCGACTCCGCGTGGCCCAGCGCCGTGAAGAAGACCCGGCCCCCGGCCGCCTCGCGGCACCACACCAAAGGGTGGTCCGAGCCGAGCGTCCCGCCCCGGTATGTCGACTCGTCCGCGCGGGCCAGCACGCGCACCCCGGTCCCCCGCGGGTTCGACGTGAAGTTGTACCACTCGTCCGTCCACTCCCACCGCCCCGGCAGCGGCGCCGTCCCCGGGTGGTCGTGGGCGTCCACGCACACCACGCCCGGCTGCATCTCCGGGTGGCCGTCGAAGCGGGTGCCGAGGAGGTCCCCGTAGAAGGGCCAGTCGGGCTCCGCGTTGGCCGCCGCGTGGATCGCGAGGAAGCCCCCGCCCCCACGGACGTACGCCTCGAAGGCAGCCCGTCCCGGCGGCGTCAGGACCGTGCCGGTCGTCGACAGGAAGACCACCGCCGCGCACCGCCCCAGCCTCTCGGCCGTGATATCCGCCGGATCCTCGGTCGTCCCGGCCGCGAACCCCATCGCCCCCGCGAGCTCCACGAGCGCCGCCGCTCCCGCCGGAATCGAGTCGTGGCGGAAGCCCGCGGTGCGGGTGTAGATCAGGACGTCCGGCTTCGGCACGAGTCAGCTCCCTGCGAGTAAGCGCTTTCTCCGCGCGACCGTAGCCATCCTCCGCTTGCTCCCGCAAGACCGTTCCGCTCGATCCATTGGCGCATCGGATACATCTCTGTATCTTTTGGCGGGCACCAGGTCCCGCCCGCCGTGAGGAGCACCCATGAGCACTCTCCCGCCCGCCCTGACCGCCGCCGTAGGCCCCATGCCCGAGGGCGTCACCATCCCCCTGCCGCCCACCTTCGACACCGTCGAGGAGGAACGTCAGTACCGCAAGGAGCAACTCGCCGCCGGCTTCCGCCTCTTCGGGAAGTTCGGGTTCTCCGAGGGCGTCGCCGGGCACATCACCGTCCGCGACCCCGAGAACCCGCACGCCTTCTGGGTCAACCCGTTCGGGATGAGCTTCAGTCAGATCAAGGCCTCCGACCTGATCCTCGTGGACCAGGACGGCACCCTGCTCTCCGGCAACCGTCCCGTGAACCGGGCCGCGTTCGTCATCCACTCGCAGGTCCACGCCGCCCGCCCCGACGCGGTCGCCGCCGCGCACTCGCACTCGCTGCACGGCAAGGCGTTCTCCAGCCTCGGCATCCCCCTGGATCCGATCACCCAGGACGCCTGCGCCTTCTTCGAGGACCATGGCATCTACGACGACTACCGGGGCGTGGTCAACGAACTCGACGAGGGCGAGCGCGTCGCGAAGGCGCTCGGAGAACACAAGGCGGTCATTCTCAAGAACCACGGGCTGCTCACGGTCGGACACTCCGTGGCCGAGGCCGTCTGGTGGTTCATCACCATGGAACGCTCCTGCCAGGCCCAGCTGTTGGCGATGGCCGCGGGCACACCGCAGCTCATCGACCGCGAGACGGCACTGATCACCCGCGGGCAGGTCGGCACCCACCTCGCCGGCTGGTTCCAGGCCCGCCCGCTGTGGGATCAGATCACCGCGTCGGACCCGGATCTGTTCGACTGACCGACACCTCCGGCGCGTCTTCCCGCGCCATCTCCCGCCCGTCCCCCGGCGTGATCTCACGCGTCGACGCCGCCAACAGCGGTACGAGGAACTCCCGTTCGAGGCTGCCGGGCGGGAGCTCCGCGGGTTCGACGTAGCTCTGCGCGAGTCCGCCCTCTCGCAGGGCGATCAGCATCCGGGCGAACCGGTCGGCGTCCACGGTGAGTTCCCGTCCCGCGCGGCGCAGTACGGACGTCAGCCCGCGGGCGATCTCGGCCCGCAGCCGGGCGTCGTGCCGGGCGAGCACCCACGCCGCCTGCGGGTCGCGGATGGCGTGCAGGGTGAACTCGGTGGTGACGAGGTACCAGTCCCGCTCGTCCGGCTCCACACGGGAGGCCAGCTCGGCCAGCCTCTCCAGCGTGTACTCCTCGGCGGTCAACGCGTCGATCGCCTCCGCCAGTCGGCGCACGGTCCGCTCACTGTGCTCGTCGAAGAGCGCGAGGAACAGCTCTTCCTTGCTGGCGAAGTTGGAGTAGTAGGCGCCTCGTGTGTAGCCGGCCCGCTCACAGATCTGCTCGATGGAGGTGGCGTGGAAACCGTGCTCCGCGAAGGTCTCCAGAGCGGCCTTCAGCAGGGCGGCCCGGGTCCGGGGCCGACGCTTGGTGACACCTTTCGGCACGGGTGGCCCTCCTTCGTCCACGATCGGGGCACCCCTCGTCCACGACCGGGCGACCACGATACCGGCGTCTCTCGCAGGCACGGATCCGCCCCGGAAGATAAAATTCACGCATGGGAGAGCGGCCCGTCGCGCCTGCCGCACCCGAGCTCGTCCTCGAGATCAATGGGGACGCGACCGTGATGAGTCCGAGCCGGGTCTACCGCATCGGGCGCGACCCCACCAGCGATATCGTCCTCGTGGACGACCGGACGTCCTGGCACCACGCGGTCCTGCGGGCCGTCGCGGGGCACTGGACGCTCGAGGACGAGGGCAGCACGAACGGCACCTACGCGGACAGCCACCGTGTCGCGGTGCGCGAGGTCGGCCCGGGTACGGTCATACGGTTCGGGCATCCCGGGGACGGCCCCTGCGCCGTACTCTCCGGAACCGCACCACCGGCCGTACGCGAGCCCGGCACCGAACCCACGTCCGTCCGTGCCCCCGGCGCCGAACCGACGGTCGTGCACGACTCCGGCACCGAGCCCACGCCCGTACACGAACCCGGCGCCGAACCGCCCGCCCTGCACGGGACCGGCACCGAACCGCCCGCCCCGCACGGGACCGGCACCGAACCGCCCGCCCCGCACGGGACCGGCACCGAACCGCCCGCCCCGCACGGGACCGGCACCGAACCCACGGCCGTACAGGAACCCGGCACCGAACCGGCGCCACCGCACGAAGCCGACTCCGCGGCGACGCAGCTGCACCGGCCCATACCCCCGGCCCCCGCGCCTTCCGCGCCGGCGCCCGCCCCGACACCACCGCCGGAGCCCGCGCCTTCCGCGCCCGCCCCGACACCACCGCACGAGCCCGGCCCGTCCACCCCGGCGCCACCGCCCGTACCGGCCCCCGAGCCGCCGAAGCCCGCGCCGCCCCCCGTACCGACCCCGGAACCGCCCGCCCCCGCGCCGCCGCGGACCCCGCCGCGGCCCTCCTCCGTGTCCCATCCGGCCGCCACCGGCACCTTCCGGCAGCCCACCTCGGTGAGGCCGCTGCCCACCAGGACCGTGCGCATCGGCCGGGGTCCCGACAACGATCTGGTCGTCGACGACCTCGTGGTCTCGAGGCGCCATGCCGAACTGCTGGCCAAGCCGGACGGCACGTACTGGATCCACGACCTCGGCAGTCACAACGGCACCTTCCTCAACGGCCATCCCGTGGACAGCGCCCGTGTGACCCCGGACGACATCGTCGGCATCGGCCACTCCGCGTTCTGCCTCATCGGTGGGCAGCTCGTCGAGTACACCGACACCGGCGAGGTCTCGCTCGACGTGCAGGATCTGGCGGTCACCGTCGACCGCGGCCGGAAGACCCTCCTCGAAGACGTCTCCTTCCCCGTCGGGCAGAAGTGTCTCCTCGCCGTCGTCGGGCCGTCCGGCGCCGGCAAGTCCACCCTGCTCGGCGCGCTCACCGGCCAGCGCCCCGCCGACCGTGGCACGGTGCTGTACGACGGGCGGGACCTCTACCGGGACTACGCGGAGCTGCGCCAGCGCATCGGGCTCGTCCCGCAGGACGACATCCTGCACCTCCAGCTCACCGTAAGGCGGGCCCTCGGATACGCCGCCGAGCTGCGCTTCCCCGAGGACACCGCGGCGGACGAGCGCCGGGCCCGGGTCGACGAGGTCATCGGTGAACTCGGCCTCGGCGAACGGGCGGAACAGCCCATCCACAGTCTCTCCGGCGGTCAGCGCAAGCGGGTCAGCGTGGCCCTGGAGCTGCTCACGAAGCCGTCGCTGCTCTTCCTGGACGAGCCGACCTCGGGCCTCGACCCGGGGATGGACCGCTCGGTGATGCACATGCTGCGCGGGCTCGCCGACGACGGCCGTACGGTCATCGTCGTCACGCACAGTGTGCTGAGTCTGGACGTCTGCGACCGGCTGCTCGTGCTCGCGCCCGGCGGCCGGGTGGCGTACTACGGGCCGCCGGACGACACACTGGAGTTCTTCGGGTTCGAGCAGTGGCCGGAGGCGTTCGAGGCCTTCGAGAAGGAGCGCGGCCGCGACTGGGCGGGCCAGTACCGCTCCTCCCGCTTCCACCGGCGGTACATCGCCGACGCGATGGACCGGACGAGCCTGCCGAGTTCCGGTGCGGCACCGGAGATCGGAGCGCCGCCCAAGGCGCAGAGCTGGGGCTCCCAGCTCCGTACGCTGGTGCGCCGCTATGTCGCCGCCCTGGCCGCCGACCGGATGTTCCTGGCCATCATGATCGCCCTGCCGTTCGTGATGGGTGCGATGGCCCGGGCCCTTTCGGAGGGCAGCCTCAACCCCGAGTCGACGCTGAACGTCCTGCTCATCCTCTGTGTCGGCGGCGTTCTGACGGGTGCCGCCAACGCGGTGCGCGAGCTGGTGAAGGAACGCACGATCTACCGACGGGAGAGAGCCGTCGGCCTGTCACGCTCCGCGTATCTCATGTCGAAGGTCGTGGTGCTCGGTCTGATCACGGTCGTCCAGGCGGTGGTCCTGACCCTGGTCGCGCTGATCGGCGTGCCCCTGAACGTGCCGGACGGCAAAGGCGTGCTCCTCCCGCCGCTCGTGGAACTCACGCTCGCGGTCGCGCTGCTGTCCTTCACGGCGATGATGCTCGGTCTGTTCGTCTCCGCCCTGGTGCGCAAGGAGGAGATGACCATGCCGTTGCTCGTCCTCCTCGCCATCGTCCAGGTGGTGTTCTGCGGGGCGCTGCTGAAGGTCACCGGGACACCGGTCCTCGAACAGCTGGCGTGGCTGGTGCCGTCGCGGTGGGCGTTCGCGGCGATGGGCGCGACCATCGACATCGGGACGACCGCGCCGAGCGACAAGACGACAGATCCGCTCATGGACCACACCCTGGAAGCCTGGCTGTTCGACATGGGGATGCTGGTCGTGCTCTGTCTCGTCCTCGGCTTCGTCGTCGCGCGGCTGTTGCGGCGGCAAGAGCCGGTGATCATGCGCAAGTGAGCAGAGAGGCAGGCGGTTCATGGGTGTCCCGGCCACTCCCCCGGTGCCGGAGTACGTACCGGACTTCCGGCCGACGCATGTCGTGCCGCGCGACGGGCTGCCCGCCTGGGAGGCCCCCGATCCGGGGCTGCCCACCGTGCCGCTCGACGCGTTCCTGCCCGTGGAGCTCCTGCAGCGGGTCGGCGACTGGGGGCAGATCCTCTGCTCGAACGGCTGGGCCGCCTGGGTCGACGCCCGGCTGCTCGTCTCCGTGCCCGTGGACCCGCCGGAGGCCCGTAAGCCGCTCGCCAGGACCGCCGACCCACGCCCTCTGATCGCCCGGGCGGAGGAGTCGCTGGGTCGCTTCCGGCGGGCCTCGGAGGAGTTGGCGGCGGGCCGGGCGGACCGGGACACCTTCCGGCGGCGCACGTTCGGGCTGCGGGTCGGGATGGTGGTCGACGGCGAGTCGCTGTGGCTGTACGACGGGGAGCACGAGCGCTGGGTGTACTGCGACGGGACCGGGCTCAGTACGTACGCCGCCTCGTCCGCGCCGTCCACGGCGGCTGCCGTGCCCACGGGCGAGGAGACCGGCGCCGATCACCAGCCGACGCGCGTGGTGCCGCAGCTCGATGAGAGCGACGAAGGCGAGCAAGGCACGGCGGAGGACCACCGGAGGCCGCCGGCCGGTCCGCCGCCCACCCAGGCCATGGACGCGTCGAACCCGCCGGGTGAGGAGGACGGCCGGAAGCCGCCGGCCGGTCCGCATCCGCCCACTCAAGTCGTGGACGCGTCGAACCTGCCGGATGAGAAGGACCGCCGGAAGCCGCCGGCCGGTCGGCCACCGCCCACCCGGGTCGTGGACGCGTCGAACCTGCCGGGTGAGGACTGATGACCGACGCGTCCCGGGACATGGATCTCCCCGTCGGCCGGGATTCCGGGCTCGTCGGCAAGCACATCGCGAGCTACGTGGTGGATGCCGAGATCGGGCGCGGCGGGATGGCGGTCGTCTACCGGGCGCGCGATCTGCGCCTCGACCGGATGGTGGCCCTGAAGCTCCTCGCCCCCGAACTGGCCCGCAACGACACCTTCCGCAAGCGGTTCGCGCACGAGTCGCGGGTGGCTGCGGCGATCGACCATCCGCACATCGTGCCGGTCTTCGAGGCGGGCGAGACGGAGGGGGTGCTGTACATCGCGATGCGGTACGTCGCCGGGCAGGACCTGCGGGCGCTCCTGGACCGCGAGGGCGCGCTGCCGCCGGAGAAGGCGGGGCGGATCGCCGTCCAGGTGGCGTCCGCGCTCGACGCGGCGCACGCGCACGACCTGGTGCACAGGGATGTGAAGCCGGGCAACATCCTGGTCGCCGAAGGAACCGACCGCGACCATCCGGAGCATGTGTACCTCACGGACTTCGGGCTCACGAAGAAGTCGTTGTCGCTGACCGGTCTGACGACGGTGGGGCAGTTCGTGGGCACCCTCGACTACGTGGCGCCGGAGCAGATCTCGGGGAAGCCGGTGGACGGCCGGTGCGACGTGTACAGCCTGGCCTGCGTGGTCTACGAGACGCTCACCGGGGCGCCGCCGTTCCGCCGCGACGACGACATGGCGCTGCTCTGGGCGCATCAGTACGATCCGCCGCCACCGCTCTCCTCGGAGCGGCCGGAGCTGCCGGAGGCCGGGGACGAGGTGCTCGCGAAGGCGTTGGCCAAGGCACCGGAGGAACGGTACGGGACGTGTCTGGAGTTCGTCGGCGCGCTGCGGGCCGCGCTGGAGCGGGGCGGCAAGGGCCCGGGCGAGCATGGTGGAACACGCCGCCACCCGAAGCCGCCGACCCCGCCGCCCCCGCCGCCGACCTGGGCGCGGCCGGTGTTCCGTGATGCGCCCTGACCAGCAGGTGTCGGTTGCGCGTGCAGGAACCTCAGCAGCAGGTGTCGAATGTGCGTGAGCGGCAGGTGTTCGACCGTGCGTGGGTGAACGTCAGCGGGTTCGCGTGTCCTTCTGGCTCGCGTCCACTTCGCCGCGGCGATGGACCGGTTTGGCGAGCAGTCCGCCGAGGAAGCCCGCGACGAGCCCCCAGAGGACGGCGAGGCCGGCCATCTTCCAGACGGCGGGCCGCAGCACCACCTGGCCGCCCAGTGATTCGAGTTCGCCGATCCCGAGGATGGAGAGTCCGAATCGCGCCTCGACGAGCGTGACGGGGGTGATGACCAGCATGGTCAGGCCGAAGGCGATCCCCATGCGGAGGGCGTGCTGCCAGAGACGTGTGCGGGCCGACGAGCGGACGGCCGCGAGGAAGGCCACGGCCAGCACCAGGACGGCGGCGACGGGGAGCATCCACCAGGCCCGGGAGTCGTACGAGGTGAGCGAGGACAGGTCCACGGTGGAGAGGCCGGCGGTGTCGGTGCGCAGCACGGCGTCGAGGATCGGGGGCATGGGCAACCCGAACGGCCCCTCGACCGTGCCCTCCCAGGAGCCTCCGATGCCGACGCCGAGGGCGAGCCAGCTGACGTTGGGCAGGCCGAGCAGGATCACGGCCCAGGTCTCGGCGGCGTGGCCCCTGGTGGTGGCCACGACGATGCCGATGACCAGACCGACGACGACGTACGCGAGCACCAGCAGCAACATGGCGTGCGCTGCCGGCCGTACGGCCTCCTGGTGGCGGACGAGCCGGGGTGGCAGCGGGGTGCTGCGGGAGACCAGCAGCGCCATCAGCAGGACGCCGAGGATCCACAGGAGACCGAAGCCGAGGGTGGCACCGAGGTCGGTGCGGAAGCCGACGGTGGGATCGGCCGCGTCGAGGAGTTCACCGAAGAGGTCGGACACCGTGTCCTCGGTCTCGCCGCCGCCGATCGAGACGGGGAAGTCGTGCTGGGCGACGGCGGAGAGACAGGCCAGGGCGGCCAGCCACAGCACGACGGTGCGGGCGGCCCGCGCGAGGAGGTCTCGGGTCCTGGCGACGGCGTGGTGGCGGAGGGGGAGCAGGAAGCAGATACCGGTGACCAATGCGCCCACGAGGGTGACGGTGAGCGGCATGGCGGTGAGTTCGGCGTTCGTACCGGCGAGCGCGCCGGCATCGCCGGAGAGGTCGATCTGTCCGCCCGCGGCCATGACGACGACCGCGGCGACGACGTTGACGAAGCCTCCTGGCAGGTCGGCGGCGCCTGCTGCCCAGAGGCCGAGTGCGGCGACGACGGCCATCGCGAGGAAACCGGCGAGGACGGCGGCCAGGGCTTCGCCCCAGTGGCGGGCGAGTTGCCGGACGCCGGGCGCCGGTCGGGACGAGGTGGGCTGCTGACGGCTCACGCTGTCCACGCTAGTACCGGCGGGTGCCCTCCGCTTGCGGGCGGGACCGGTTCGGCGCACACAATGGGCGCGGAACGGAAGAAAGGGAAAAACGTGACTTCCCACCCGCCGTCCGGCCGCCCCTCGGTTCCCCCCTCAGGTCCGCCTTCGGGTCCCCTCTCGGGCCCGAGCAGCAGTCCAGGGGCCGCCGGTCCACCACCGCCCCCCGATCGACCGCACGACGGCTCGGGGGGCGGCTCGGGCGGTTCCGGTGGCCCGGGCGGCCCTGGCGGCCCCGGCGACGGAGGCGGCGGAGGGGGTACGAGCGGCGGTGCGGGCGGTGGTTCGGGCGGCCCCTGGTGGCGTTCCGTCCCCAAGGTCGCCTCGATCACCGCCATCCTGGTGGCCGCCATCGCCCTGGTCGTCGTCCTCACCCGCCCCGACGGCAACGGTGGCGACAGCGGTGCGGGCGGCGGCGAGGTGTTCCTGCAGAACGCCTCCGCGACCGGCCCCGACCCGTTCACCAAGTCCACGGCCCGCACCCCCACCGCCTCACCGACGGCCGCGCCGCTGCCCAGCGCGACACAGACGGCGGATGCCAACGCCGTGCGCACCTACAGCGGTTCCGCGGCCGGCCTCTACGGCGGCACGCGTAACGTGGCGAGCTGTGACGTCGAGCAGCAGGTCCGCTATCTGACCGACGAGCCGGCCAAGAACGCGGCCTTCGCCTCGGTCCAGAAGATCTCCGCCAACGAAGTCCCCCGGTACCTGCGCTCCCTGACCCCCCTTCAGCTACGCGTCGACACCCGCGTGACCAACCACGGCTACCGGGGCGGCGCCGCCACCCCGTACCAGGCGGTGCTCCAGGCCGGCACAGCGGTGCTGGTCGACGACCGAGGGGTGCCCCGGGTGCGCTGCGCCTGCGGCAATCCGCTGACGACTCCGGTCCCCCAGAAGGCACCGAAGACGACCGGTACCGCCTGGCCGGGCTATCAGCCGTCCCAGGTGGTCGTCGTGGCGCCCTCGGTGCAGGTCGTGGACGTCTTCGTCGTCTACGACCCCGAGGACGACGGCTATTTCGCCCGCAAGCCCGGCGACCACAAGGGGAAGCAGGACAAGCCGACCACAAGGCCGACGGCTCCCCCTTCACCGACCGTCACCGGCTCCCCTTCGACGTCCGAATCCACCCCGGCGACCTGCGTGACGCCGAGGGGTGGCGAGACCGGGAAGCCCTGCCCCTCGGACACCCCCACCACGACCGCACCGACCACCGAGGGGCCCGTCACGCCGCCGAAGTCGGATCCGGCGACGGACGGGACGACCACGGACGAGACAACGACCACGGAGGAGACCACGAACGGCCCGACCGACGGCACGACCGACGGGACGACCGGGTCGGCCTCGGCGGAGAACCCCGAGACCTCCGTCAGCAGCCCGGTCGCCCCCGGGTCGGAGACCGGCCTGTCCTCCGCACCGGCCCCGCAACCCGGGCCGGAGGTTCATCCGATCGCGTGACCGGCCGTTCCCGGCGGTCGAGGCCGGCCTCGCCGAGGCGTGACCGGCCGCACCGACCGCGACCCCGACCCCGTACCGGCGCCGTCCGGTACGGGGTCGTCGGCGCTGAACCGCAGCGCCCGCACCACTGCTTGCCGCAGTACGGGCCCCGGCACGGTCACGACGGCTCGCAGGCGTGGAGCCGGGTCGCGGCACGCCGTCCGGTCTCCCGGCGGCGGGTCATCGCCGCCCCGAGCCCGCGGATCCAGGCACCGATCGGCAGGGGCTCCGCCACCCGCTCCTCGGCCCGCCGCTGCCACGTCCTCTCGTCACGGTCGGTGAGGTGTCCGGACATCGCTCGTCTCTCCTCTCAGTTCCCCTCCGCCCCTTTCGGGGCGCGGTGACCAGGCCACTGAGCAGGAGTCTGTAGGCTTATTGGTCTGGACAGCAGAGCCAATGAGGAGTGATTGGCATGGCAGAGGCTCGAGTGGTCCGCACTGCGGACCGCACATTGACGGGCCGCCAGCTGGCGGCGCTGCTCACCCGGCCGCCGGAGGGCAGGTTCGGCTACCGGGAGCTGGCGCGCGCCATCCGGGAGACGCTTCTCGACGGACGGGTCGCGCTGCGGATGAGGCTGCCCGCCGAGCGGGAGCTGGCCACGGCACTGACAGTGAGTCGCACGACCGTCACCGGCGCCTACGACCTGCTGCGGGAGAGCGGGTACGCGCACAGCCGGCGGGGCGCGGGCACCTGGACGGCGCTCCCGGACAGTCAGGCGCCGATCAGCCTGACCACGCTCCACGGCCACTCCGACGCGGCGATCGACCTCGCGCTCGCCGCACCCGAGGCCCCGGTCGACGAACTCGCCGAAGCGCTCGCCGTGGCCTCGGCCGAGCTGCCGCGCTACGCACGCACCCAGGGGTATCACCCGTTCGGGCTACCGGAGCTGCGCGCTGCCATCGCCGACCGCTACACGCGGCGCGGGCTGCCCACCCGCCCGGAGCAGATCCTCGTCACGACCGGGGCCCAGCAGGCGGTGTCCCTCGCCCTGGCGCTGCTCGGCGGTCCCGGCGACCGGGCGCTCGCCGAGAACCCTTCGTACACCAACGCCCTGGACGCCATGCGCGGCCGGCGGCTGCGCATCACTCCCGTACCGGTCACGGAGTCCGGCTGGGACAGCGGGCTGATCGAGGCGGCGCTGCGCCAGACGGCGCCCCGACTCGCCTATCTCATCCCCGACTTCCACAATCCGACCGGACATCTGATGCCCGAGGCGCAGCGTCGTGAGGTGGCGCGTTCGGCACACGGCACCGGCACCTGGCTCGTCGTCGACGAGACGCTCGCCGACATCGCCCTGGACGTGCCGGCCCCGCGGCCCTTCGCGGCGGTCGCGGGGCCCGGACACGGCGAGCAGATCATCAGCGTCGGTTCGCTCAGCAAGGGCTGCTGGGGCGGGCTGCGGGTCGGCTGGGCCCGGGCGTCGGCGCGGGTGGTCACCGAGCTGGCGCGGGTCCGCATCACCGCCGATCTGGCGGGTTCGGTCCTCGACCAGCTGGTCGCCGCCGAGCTGATCGACCGTCTGGACACCATCCTGCCGCGCCGCGCGGGGGAGCTGCGCAGGCGCCGCGAGGCGCTGACGACGGCGCTGGCGCGCCATGTCCCGGAGTGGCACTGGACCCTGCCGACCGGCGGGCTGTGCCTATGGATCGATCTGGGCCGTCCGATCGCTTCCTCGCTGTCGGCACGGGCACTGCGGCACGGGGTACGGGTGGAGGGCGGATCCCGGTTCGGGGTGGATCCGGGCACGCACGAGCACAGGCTGCGCATCCCCTTCGCGCTCCCTGTCGACGTCTACGACACGGCGGCCGAGCGGCTTGCGGCGGCCTTGTCGGGCGCCCCGGCGCGGATCTCGGACCCGGACCTGCCGGACTGGGTGGCCTGAGGGGATCTGAGGAGACCCGGAAGGGGTCGGGGAGGCGGCCGGCGGGGCGGTGGAGGGCGGGGCGAAATCCGGATGCCCCGCCCCGCGGGGTCCGTGTACGGTCCACCGAGTGGAACCTCTCACCGACCAACAGATCCGCTCGTCGTTCGTGAACTGCACGAAGGGCGAGGCAAGCCGACTCAGACTGCCGCTCGACTTCGCCGAACTCCCGTGGCAGGACCTCGACTTCCTCGGCTGGGTCGACCCCGGCGCCCCGCTGCGCGCCCATCTCGTCGTCCCCCGTGAGGGCGGCGCGCTCGGCATCACGCTGCGGGTGCCCGCGACGAGCCGTACCAGCGCGGTCAAGTCCAGTCTCTGCCAGGTCTGTCTGACGGGGCACGCCTCCTCGGGCGTGACCCTGCTCGCGGCGCCGCTCGCCGGCACCCGGGGCCGTGAGGGGAACACGGTCGGCATCTACGTCTGCGCCGACCTGGCGTGTTCCCTCTACGTCCGCGGCAAGCGGCAGCCCAAGCTGAGAGCCGGGCGCCACGAGGAGTCGCTGACCGTCGAGGGGCGGATCGAGCGGATGACCGCGAACCTGGACGCCTTCCTGGGGAAGGTCACGGCAGGCTAGGTCGAGCGTCAAGAGTGGATCTTGGCGTGAAGCGATCTTGATCCGTGACGCGTGGAGAATCACGGACGGGCAGTGGGCGGTGCAGCAGCCGCTGTCGCCGAAGGATTGCACGGGTCGACAGGTTCGCCTGACCTGCGGCGGGAGCGCCTTGTGCACGTGTGCGGCCGAATCGCATCGGCCGCACACGTGTCGTGCGCACGGAGTCAGCCAGGGACGTGGACGGCGGCATTCGTGCCGAAGCGATCCGTCACGACCAGCCGGAAATGGGCGCACTGGGTGAAGTCCTCGTGATTGCAGCCGAGGGCGCATTCGATGAGGTCGAGGGACGCCTGCGCAGCCGCGATACGGGAGCGAAGCGCCTTGGCCTCTGCGCGCAGGATGTCCCGACGTTTCTCGGCATCGGTGGTAGCGGTCAGCGAGCGGATGCCCAGCGTGCGCGGGCGGAGGCCGACCGCCTCTTCCTGGCACTGCCGATGTTCGTGGCAGCGGCGACCAGACCGCGCTGAGGCATCGATCACCTGACCAGGCGGGGGCCGGCGCCGCGCGTCGAGGCCCGCCCCCGGCGCCGCGGATCAGCGGAAGGCCTGCTCGCCCGTGAGCGCCTTGCCGATGACCAGGGAGTGGACCTCGCTGGTGCCCTCGTAGGTGAGCACCGACTCCAGGTTGTTGGCGTGGCGCATCACCGGGTACTCCAGCGTGATGCCGTTCGCACCCAGGATCGTCCGGCACTCGCGGGCGATGGCGATGGCCTCTCGTACGTTGTTCAGCTTGCCCACACTCACCTGCTCCGGAGTGAGGGTCCCCGCGTCCTTGAGGCGTCCCAGGTGCAGTGCGAGCAGCATGCCCTTGCCGAGTTCCAGGGACATGTCCGCGAGCTTCGCCTGGGTCAGCTGGTAGGAGGCGAGGGGCCGTTCGAAGACGATGCGGTCGCCCGCGTACGAGATCGCCGTCTCCAGGCAGTCGCGAGCCGCTCCGAGGGCGCCGAAGACGATTCCGAACCGGGCCTCGTTCAGACAGCCGAGCGGCCCCGACAGGCCCCGCGCCTCCGGCAGCATCGCCTCCGCCGGCAGCCGTACGTCCTCCAGGACCAGTTCGCTGGTCACGCTCGCCCGCAGGGACAGCTTCTGCTTGATCTCCGGCGCGCTGAAACCGGGGGTGCCGGCGGGCACCAGGAAGCCACGAACGCCTTCGTCGGTGCGGGCCCAGACGACCGCGACATCGGCGACCGAGCCGTTCGTGATCCACATCTTGGTGCCGTTGAGCACCCAGTCGCCACCGTCCCGCTTGGCGCGGGTGCGCATGGATCCGGGATCCGACCCCGCGTCCGGCTCGGTGAGCCCGAAGCATCCGATGTACTCGCCGGCCGCCATCCCGGGCAGCCACTGCTGCTTCTGCTCCTCCGAGCCGTACTTCCAGATCGCGTACATGGCGAGCGAGCCCTGGACGGACACCAGGCTGCGCAGACCCGAGTCGACGGCCTCCAGCTCCAGGCAGGCCAGACCGTACGCGACGGCGTTGGTGCCGGCGCAGCCGTAGCCCTCCAGGTGCATGCCGAGCACACCGATACCGCCCAGCTTCCGGGCGAGTTCGCGGGCGGGGATGGCGCCCTGCTCGAACCATTCGGCCAGGTGCGGGCGCAGCTCGCGGTCCGCCATCGCGCGGACGGTCCGACGGATCTCCCGCTCCTCGTCCGTCAGCAGTCCGTCGATCGCGAACAGATCGAAGGGGTGGACGGGGGACGACTTCGACGCGTTCGACGACTGCGGCGACGGCTTCACGGACGGCCTCCAGGCGGGTGCGGCTACTCGGCGTGCCGAAGCGTAGCGGGAGATCGGATTTTGGATCCAGTATTGAATATCTGATCTCCGATCCGTACGTTCCCCCTGGATCCGGATGCCGGGCGGAGGAGAGCGATATGCACGCAGACCACCAGGGGGCGCCCGTTGCGGGCGCCCTGTCCGGGATCGTCGTCGCCGACTTCGGCCGGGTACTGGCGGGCCCGTACATGACGATGCTTCTGGCCGACCTCGGCGCCGACGTGATCAAGATCGAGCGGCCCGGCTCCGGGGACGACACGCGCGCGTGGGGTCCCCCCTTCGCCGACGACGAGGCCACGTACTTCCTCGGGGTGAACCGGAACAAGCGCTCCGTCGCCCTCGACCTGACCGACCCGGCGGACCGGGAGGCGGCACGGGCGATCGTCGACCGCGCCGACGTCCTGGTGGAGAACTTCCGCCCCGGCACGATGGAGAAGCTCGGCCTCGGGTACGAGGACGTACGGACATCGAACCCCGGGCTCGTCTACTGCTCAGTGACCGGCTTCGGCGCGGCCGAGGGCGCCCGTCTGCCCGGCTACGACCTTCTCGTCCAGGCCATGGGCGGGCTGATGAGCGTCACCGGCGAGCCCGGCGGGCAGGGCACGAAGGCGGGGGTGGCACTGGTCGACGTGATCACCGGGCTCCACGCGGGCCTCGGCGTCCTCGCCGCCCTGCGCCACCGGGAACGTACCGGAGAGGGCCAGCGTGTCGAGGTCTCGCTGCTCACCTCGCTGCTGTCCGCGCTCACCAACCAGTCGGCCGCGTACCTCGGCGCGGGGGTCGTTCCCCGCGCCATGGGCAACCGGCACCCCAGCATCGCCCCGTACGAGGTGTTCGAGGCGCAGGACCGGCCGCTCGTGCTCGCCGTGGGCAACGACCGCCAGTTCCGGACGCTCTGCGCACGGCTCGGGATCGCCGATCTCGCCGAGGACGCCCGGTTCGCCACCAACGCCGCTCGAGTCGCCCACCGCGAGGAGCTGCTCCGGGCCCTGGCGGGTCCGCTCGCCGAGCGGACCGCCGACAGCTGGTTCGAGGAGTTCACGGCGGCCGGCGTGCCCTGCGGGCCGATCAACGATCTCGCTGCCGCGTTCGACCTGGCGGAGCGTCTCGGCCTGGAACCCCGCGTCCCCGTCGAGGCGGCCGGCCCGGGCCAGGTCGTCAATCCGATCGCGTTCGGCACGACCCCGCCCGTCTACCGCGCCGCTCCCCCGCGCCTGGGTGAGCACACCGAGTCCCTCCTCACCGAGCTGGGACTTCTCCCCCGCAAGCCATAGGAAGATGTACGGATCCGGCGCCGCGGGACCGCGCGCCGGTCAGGGAAACGAAGAAGGGGGCACAGGCGATGAGCAGCGCGGTGCAGAAGCGGCGGCCGCCGACCGCCCAGCAGTTCGTCCTCGAGGAGCTGCGGCGCGCCATCACCACCGGCGAGCTGCGGCCCGGCGGCCAGATCCGCCAGGACGCGCTCGCCGCCCGGCTCGACGTCAGCCGGGTGCCGCTGCGCGAGGCCCTGAAGACCCTGGAGGCCGAGGGTCTCGTCGTGCACCACGTCCACCGGGGGTACTTCGTTGCCGAGTTGTCCCTCGCGGATCTGGAGGAGATCTACCGGATCCGGGAGCTGCTCGAGACGGAGGCGGTGCGGCTGGCCGTCGTCCGCGGCGAGGACGGACTGGTCGCCACGCTGGAGAGGATCCAGCGGGAGGTGGAACGGGCGGCCGACGAGGGGGACGTGACGGCGATGGCGGCGGCCAACCGCCGCTTCCACTTCACCCTGATCGAAGCGTCCGGAATGCCGCGCCTGGTCCGGCTCATCGGCACACTGTGGGACGCCACCGACGCCTACCGCTCGCTGTACTACACGGAGGTGCAGAACCGGGAGCTGGCCGTGCGCGAGCACCGGGCGGTCATCTCTGCGGTGCGCCACGGAGACGAGAGCGCCGCGGTGCGCGAGCTGAGCGATCACCGGGCGCACGCCGTGGCGGCTCTGCGGGAGGTCCTGGACCTGGAGTGAGACGGTGGCCCGGGGTGAGGCCGACTCGCCCGGGCAGACCGTGGTGGCCACCGGGCGGAAATCCGGATGACCGCTCCGTACCGTCCCTCTAGCCTCGACGTCATGGACCACGAACGCCTGTTGAACATCGTCGACGTCGAGGCGACCTGTTGGGAGGGGAAGCGACCGCCCGGAGCGGTGAGCGAGATCATCGAGATCGGTCTCACCGTCGTCGATCTGGACGCGGGCGAACGCATCGGCCGGCACCGCGTGCTGGTCAAGCCCGCGCGTTCGACGGTCAGTTCGTTCTGCACGGAGCTGACCGGTCTCACGCAGGCGGAGGTGGACACCGGTCTGGACTTCGCCGCCGCCTGCCGGCTGCTGGCCGTCGAGCACGCCGGCGGGGCCCGCCCGTGGGCCAGTTGGGGCGACTACGACCGCAATCAGTTCACGCACCAGTGCCGGGTGACGGGCACGGAGTACCCCTTCGGGCACCGTCACACCAATGCCAAGGCGGTCTTCACGGAGGCGAACGGCCTGGCCAGACGCCCTGGCATGGCCCGTGCGTTGGAGATCGCGGGGATCCCGCTGGAGGGCCGCCACCACCGGGGCGAGGACGACGCCTGGAACATCGCAGCCCTCGTTCTGCAGTTGAACGAGCGCGGCTCCTGGCCCGCCTGAACCGTTCAGAAGGTTGACAGGGCCATCACATCCTCACCATTCTGAGAGCGCTCTCAGCTTCCTCATGACCCCCACCCAGAGGAGCCCTCCCATGCCTTCCCGCCATCGACGCAGGCTTGCGCTGCTCGCACCGGTCACCGCCGCCGCCCTCATCGGCACCGCAGTGGCCGTCGCGGGGCCCTCCCCCACGGTCCAGGCGGCCGGCGCCGACCCCGCCGCCGCGCCGGCCGCCGTCCCCGCCACGATCCCCCTCACCTTCACGAACAACTCGCGCCGCGGCGAGCAGGTGTACGTGTACAACCTCGGCACCGAGCTCTCCACCGGCCGCCAGGGCTGGGCCGATGCGAACGGCACCTTCCACCCCTGGCCCGCCGGGGGATCCGTCCCCGTCCCCGCGCCCGACGCGTCCATCGCCGGCCCGGCGAACGGCGGGTCCATGACGATCCGTCTGCCGAAGTTCTCCGGACGGATCTACTTCAGCTACGGCCAGAAGCTCGTCTTCAAGCTCGCGACGGGCGGCCTCGTCCAGCCCGCCGTACAGAACCCGAGCGACCCCAACCGGAGCATCCTGTTCAACTGGTCCGAGTACACGCTCAACGACTCCGGACTCTGGATCAACAGCACCCAGGTCGACATGGTCTCGGCCCCGTACGCCGTCGGCGTCAAGCGTCCCGACGGGAGCGTCGCCACGACGGGCCGGCTCAAGCCCGGTGGCTACAAAGGCTTCTTCGACGCACTCAGGGGCCAACCCGGCGGCTGGGCGGGCCTCGTCCAGACCCGGAGCGACGGGACCGTCCTGCGGGCCCTCGCCCCCGGCCACGGCATCGAGGCCGGCGCACTCCCGGCCGGTGTCATGGACGACTACATCAACCGTGTCTGGACCAAGTACGCCGGCTCGACACTGACCGTGACCCCCTTCGCGAACCAGCCGTCGGTGAAGTACTACGGCCGGGTCTCCGGGAACGTCATGAACTTTACGAACAGCGCGGGGGCCGTCGTCACCTCCTTCCAGAAGCCCGACTCGGACAGCGTCTTCGGCTGCTACAAGCGGCTCGACGCCCCGAACGACCAGGTCCGGGGCCCCATCTCCCGTACCCTCTGCGCCGGATACAACCGCTCCACCCTGCTCACCAACCCCAACCAGCCGGACACCTCGTCCGCCGGCTTCTACCAGGACGCGGTGACCAACCACTACTCGCGCAAGATCCACGCGCAGATGACGGACGGCAAGGCGTACGGCTTCGCCTTCGACGACGTCGGCGCGCACGAGTCCCTGGTGCACGACGGCGACCCGCGACAGGCGTACGTGACACTCGACCCGTTCGACTGACGTCACGCCGTCCCGGGCTCCTGCGCCTGCTCCCGCTCCGCGTGAGGGATCATGGACGAAGGAGCCAAGAAGGGACGGAACCGACCATGCGGAACCGCAGTGTGGCCGACCTGATGACGCCGACCGCGGTGGCCGTGCAGCCGGGGACGTCGTTCAAGGAGATCGCGCGACTGCTCGACGAGTACGGCATCACCGCGGTGCCGGTGGTCGACGAGGACAATCGGCCGGTCGGTGTGGTGTCCGAGGCGGATCTGCTGCGTCGCCACACCGCCAAGGGCGGGCCGAGCACCGCGGGGGCGATGATGTCCAGCCCCGTGGTGGTGGCCCGCCCTTCCTGGACGGCGATCGAGGCGGCCCGGCTCATGGAGCGGCACCGGGTGAAGCGGCTGCCGGTGGTGGACGCCGGCGGGCAGCTCATCGGAGTGCTGAGCCGGAGCGATCTGCTCCAGCTGTTCCTGAGGCGCGACCGTGCCATCCAGGAGGAGATCCTGGAGGACGTGGTCATGCGGATCCTGGAGATCTCCCCCGCCGCGCTCCACATCGACGTCGACGAGGGTCGCGTGACGCTCAGCGGCACGCTGGAGCGCAAGAGCATCGCGCCGGTCCTCGTCCGGCTCTGCGAGAGCGTGGACGGCGTCGTGGAGGTCGTGGACCGGCTGTCCTACGAGGACGAGGACGACGATCAGGACAGGAGCGACCGCGATGCTCCGGTGGCCGAGGCCGGGAGCGAGGCGCCACGCCTTCCCTGACAGCGGAGCGGGCCCGTCGGCAGGACTCCGACGGGCCCGGTCCTGCGGCGGTCCCGCTAGGAGACCGCCTCGGGCCAGCCGTATCCGGGACCGGTGTGCTGGGGTACCGTCCCCGCGCCCACCGCCTCCATCTCACGGTTGGCCTCTCGCATCAGCTGGCCTGCCAGGTCCTTCATGGCCCGGCTGGCGGCGAGCTCGTCGCCGATGGCCGGAACATCCACGTCCGACGGGTTGCACCGTGCGCTGCCGTGGCCGGTGAGGGTCGACGTGCCAGTGTTCAGATGCGCCTCGGCCTTGGTCCTGCCGTCCTCTTCGACCAGTTCCAGGCCGACCGTCCACTCAAGGGTCCGTGTCATGGTCTGCCTCCTCGCACCGTCGGGACGCGTGAGACCGCCGTGCGTCCCTTCCTACTCCCAGGATCCATCCACGCGCGCGTGGGCGCGCGGCGACGGCCGCTCGATCACGTCAGCTCTTGATGCGAACGCGGTTCAGCGGCGCCGGGGAGATCGTCCTGTGGGCCCTGAGGTAGTCCACGAAGCTCTCGTGATCGGCACCGTTGCGGACCGGGGCGGTGTGGCCGGCGAAGGCGCTGTAGCCGTCGGCTCCGATGACCGTGTACGCGAGGGCGGCGACCCGGTAGGTGCGCGCGGGATCCAGCGGCCGGCCGTTGATCAGCACGTCGCGGGGTGAGACGCGGTCGCCGACCGGGCGCGCCGGATCGTACGTGTACGAGACGTTGCGGGAGACGGCGAGCGGGGCGTACTTCACCGACCCGTCGGCCTGCTTCTGCCACTGCTGCTCAAGGATCGCGTCCAGCTGACGTCCCTTCACTCCGACGGTGAGAACCGGGTTCCCGTAGCCGTAGACGTTCCAGGACTCACCGAACAGGACGCGGCCGTCCGCGTCGCCCGGGAGGTTCCCCTTGGCGTACGGCAGGTCGCCTCGGACGGCGCTGCTGCCCTTGGCGGGGCGCGCCGCGATCAGTGCAAGGTCGGCCTGCCCCTGACGGGTGCGGTTGGCGTTCCAGTACTGCACGTCGGCGTACAGGTCGGCTGCGGTGCTCTCCCCCGCGGCGTTGGGCGTACGGGTGAAGGAGCCGGTCTGCTTGGCGAGCGGTTCGGCGGAGCGCTGGGCTCCGCGCGCGGCCCAGTGGTCGACGATCTTCTGGACGTCGCGGTCCGGCGCCACGTCGCGCGTCACGGCGTGGTTGACGGACCGGGTGCGGTTCCTCAGGACCTCGCCCGTCCTCGGATCGAGGGCCAGGTTGATCTCGCTGATCAGTGCGCCGTGGTTGCCCGCTTCCACGACCGGGCGCGGCACGCCGGCCGGGTCGGGCACCATGCAGTTGAAGCGGGAGTGCCAATCCCCCGTGACGACCGCGTCGATCTCGGGGGTGACCTCCTTCGCCAGCTCGATCACCGGCCCGTAGGCGGAGTCGCACTCGTCGTAGCCGGAGGTCGCGGCGGACTTGGGCGAACCTCCTTCGTGCACGTTGAGGACGATGGCCTCGACTCCGCGGCGCTGGAGCTCCTCGGCGTAGCGATCGATCGTCCGTGCCTGGTCGAGTGCGCGCAGTTGCGGCTGGTAGGACGTCGAGCCCGTGACGGCGCCCTCCATCGTGGTGCTGATGAAACCGACCGGGACACGCTTGTCGGCGCCGGCGGGGAACCACTCGATGCGGTACGGATCCACCACCGGGCGACCGGTCTGCGCGGAGACGATGTTGCCGGACTGGAAGTCGAAGTCGGCACCGTGGAAGCGGCGTCCGGTGGAGTCCGTGAAGCAGCTGTCCACGCCGATCCTGCCGAAGCACCGGCCCTCTTCCATGTGCTCGACCAGGAAGTCCGGGGACACGTCCAGTTCGTGGTTGCCCACTGCCGAGAAGCGCAGCCCCAGCTTGTTGAGGACCTCGATGGTCGGTTCGTCCTGGAAGGCGTCCACCTCGAAGGGCCAGCCGGCGAAGCTGTCCCCGGTGGAGAAGAAGACGGAGTTGGGGTGGCCCGATCGCAACCGCTTGAGGTGGGTCGCGAGATAGGCGGCGCCGCCGACGGTGACCGAGGTGCCGCGGCCCGCGGGAATCGTTCCGCCCTGCCCGGCGGTGGGCGGCTGCAGATAGCCGTGGAAGTCGGTGATGCTGAGGAGTTGAACATCGACGGTGTCGTCTGCGGCGGCCGGTGAGACGGAGAGCGTGCCGCCGAGGAGGGCGGTGCCCGCGGCGATGACGCCGATCCGGCGAAGGACGTTTCTCAAGGCGATGACTCCTTCGGAGTGGGACGAGCACACTCATCTCAGTTCCGTCCGATGTCATGGCCATGAACGTCGTACTGCGCTCCAAGGCATGGGGAATGACCGCTTCAGCGAGGCGGGGTCCTGGGTGTGGAGGACGGGAACGCAGGTTGGCCGGAGGCCCAACTGCTGTGGTCTCAGGCCCCGAACCGGGTCTCGTCGACGGCTGGTGGTTCGTCCACGCGCGCGTGAGCACGCGGTGGCGGCAGGGACGAGAGAGCCGACTCCACGTCGTCGAGCGCGCGCCGGGCCGCGGTGATCCGGTCCCGCAGGCGCGCCGCGTGGACGGCCCCGTCGACCGCCCCTTCGGCCGCCTTGGCGTCGTCGCGCAGCGCCTCGGCCGCTTCGTCCTTCTCCGTCTCCGCCTTCTCGATCTCGCGGGCCTCCTCCAGCGAGTTGATGACGACGCCGATCAGCACGTTCACGAGGACGAAGGAGGCGATGAGGACGTACGACACGTAGTAGAGGAAGCTCCAGCGGGAGATCTGCAGGCCCGCGTGGACCGCGTCGCCGAGCCCGTCGAGCGTCATCAGGAGGAAGAGGGTGAGAACGGCCCGTCCGATGGATCCGAAGTGCTGGGGGTCGTGCCCGGCGAAGAAGAGCCAGCCGACCATCGCGTACACATAGAGCAGCAGCGCGCCGACCAGCAGGAAGCTGACGGTGCCGGGCAGGCTGCGGCCGACGGCGACCAGGACGATCCGGAGCTGGGGCAGGAACCGGGCGGCGCGCAGCACGCGGGCGAGCCGCAGCAGGCGCAGGACCGTGGAGTTCTCGCGCGCCGCGGGGACGAACGCGGTCAGGACCACGACGAGGTCGAAGACGTTCCAGGGGTCGCGGAAGAAGTCCCGTGGCCGGACCGCGTGGACACCGAAGCGCAGGAGCATCTCCGTCGTGAAGGCCGCCAGGAAGAGGTGCTCGACCAGTTGCAGCTCGGCGTGGAACCGGGCGGTGACGCCCGCGTACGTCTCCACCCCGAGCACCGCGGCGTTGCCGAGGATGAGGAGGAAGACCGCGGTGGCGAACCAGCGGGCCTCGGTGATCTCACGACACCGTTCCGCCACGCGGACCCGGTGGCTGCGGCCCGCCACGGCGGACTGATCGGACATGCCGACGCTCCTCGATTCGTTGAACCATGCTCATGAGTTCCAACGGCGAGGAGGCGTAACGGTTCTGGGTTCGGGGGCGGCACCCCCGTTCCGGGTCAGGGGGCGGTGAAGAGGCGGGGGAAGCGGGGCCCGAGCCAGGGCTTGCGTCCCCAGCTGAGCGCCCGGCCGGTGGCGATGACGCCCCAGGGATCGGTCCGTCCGAGGCCGAGCAACAGGAAGGCGACCGGCTCGGTGAGGATCGTGCAGTCCGGCCGTGCCGGCGGCTCGGCCGTGACCCGCACCGCGTTGTCGGCGACGGTCACTCCGAAACGGGCACCGCCCCACAGACGCACGGTGAAGCGGGCGGTGAGACCGTCCACGGCGGCGGGGTCGACGACCCGGGGCATGGCGGTGATCATGAACGGCAGCGTCAGCTCGACCCGGGCCCGGTCGAGCATATGGGGCCTGCCGAGGGCCAGCGCGAGGTCGTAGCCGTGACCCAGCATGTGGGTGAGCAGGTACGAGCCGAGCACGGCGGGTCCCATCGGGCCCAGCGGCGTGTCGAGCACCTGATCGGGGGAACGATCCTCGATCGCCGTGAGAAAGGCCTCCGCCTGGTCGGTGATCATCTCGGCAAGGGGCCGGGCCGCCCGCTCGTCGAAGGCGGCGAGGACCACTTCGTTGGCCGCGGCCAGGCTCTGCGGGGTCCCGTCGCCGTGGGTGCGCGGCTGTCCCGCGGCGATCGCCGCCATCAGCTCGTTGGCCTGCGCCAGGTGGGCGGCGGCCTCCCCGACGGTCCATGTGGAGCGGGGAACGGGCAGTCCGGTGTCGGTGGCCTCGCGCAGCACGCCGGCGATGTCCGCGGCGGTCTCGCGTATCGCCTCGCCGAGCCCTTCGGGCAGCACTCCCCGCGACCGACCGTCCGGCGCTCCCACCATGCTCGTCTCCCTCGGCTCAGGACTCCTTCGGCGGCGTGGCGCGCCGTTCGGCGACAAGGTACGCGATGCCCGGGAGCGTGAGCAGGGCGGTGCCCCACAAGGGCAGAGCGAACAGCGCCTCGTCCCCGGTCAGCCTGTCCGTGAGGAAGAGGACGGGAAGTCCGACGACGAGCGCCACGACCCAGCCCTTGCGGAAACCGAGGGAGCCTCGGCGAAGTTCCAGGAGGACGGTGACGAGGCCGATGCTCAGCCAGAAGGCCAGCCGCCCCATGGTGATGTCCACGACCGTCGTCCAGTGGATGAGGTGCGAGTACAGCAGCAGCATGCCGACGACGAACGGAATCAGTGCCGCCATCCTCAGCACGCGACGGTGCAGCGGCATCCGTGCCCTGGCCCAGGACGCGGCGAAGGCCTTGACGTCCCGGCCGACGACGTCCTGCGGGGTGCGGCCGGCCGCCGCGGCGTCCTCCAGGTGGGCGGTCAGCTCGGCGAGCATCTCGCGCACGGATGCGTCGTCGATGCCCCGGTACTCCCAATTGCTGCGGCAGACCGCGATCACGCGCTCGTTCGTCATGGTGTCGTTCCCCCCGTGGGTCGTTCGGTCTCGGTCGTCACGGTCGGCTGCTTCGTCCCGGCCGGCAACTGTGTCCCGGCCGCGCCGGCGAGAATCAGGTCCGCCTGTGTGGCGAACTCCCGCCACACCGCTCTCCCGTGGTCCAGTTCGGCCCGGCCTGCCTCGGACAGCCGGTAGTACTTGCGCGGCGCCCCGCCACTGGACGACGGGGCGCGGTAGGACTCGACCAGCCCCGCGCGCTCCATCCTGGCCAGCAGCGGGTAGATGCTGCCCTCACTCACGAGCTCGAGCCCGCTCTCGGTGAGCGCCTCCACGAACTCGTAGCCGTAACGGGGCCGTTCGGCGATGAGCGACAGCAGGCACAGGTCGAGCACGCCGCGCAGAAGCTGGCTGCGCCGTTGGTCACCGGCCGTCGACAGCTCCTTTGTCATGCGGTGCATGATAGTCACCGACTACCTTGCACCACAAGATATTCCGCGTCCGCTCAGGGGTCCGGGTCGCGTCGGGTCGCCCACTGGTCGTCCACCCGGATGACCCGACCATGGCCGGGAGCCGGCCGCCGAGTCCACCGGCACGCTCCACGGCGACGGCGTTCGGCGCATGATGGACCGTCAGGCTCCCGCTCCGGCCCGCCCTCCGTCTCCATGGCTGTTCGAACACCGCTAGGGTTTCCGCCAGTCATACGACAGACAGCTGAGCACCACGGGGGCGGGCACGTGCAGACGGGTACGGGGACGAGTTCGGAGACGTTCCAGCCGCTCGGGGACGACGATCCGCGCACCGTCGGGGCCTACCGCCTCGTCGCACGGCTCGGAGCCGGCGGCATGGGCCGTGTCTACCTCTCGTACACGCCCGGCGGGCGACCCGTCGCCGTGAAGGTCATCCGCCCCGAGCTGGCGGACGACCCCGACTTCCGCGAACGGTTCCGCCAGGAGGTCACCAACGCCCGTCGCGTACAGGGCGTGTGCACCGCCCCGGTCCTCGACAGCGACACCGAGGGCCCCACGCCCTGGCTGGCCACCGCCTATGTTCCCGGGCCCTCGCTCGCGGAGGCCGTCAAGCGGCACGGCCCGCTGCCCATGTCCACGGTGCTGTTGCTGACGGCGGGGGTCGCGGAGGCGCTCCAGGACATCCACCGGGCCGGGATCGTGCATCGCGACCTCAAGCCGTCGAACGTCCTGCTCGCCCTCGACGGGCCCCGTGTCATCGACTTCGGTGTGGCGCGCGCCGCGGACGCCACCGCCCTGACCCACAGCGGGTCCGCCATCGGAACGCCCGCCTTCATGGCACCCGAGCAGGCGCTCGGCGGGGAGATCACCGGGGCGGCGGACGTGTTCGCGCTCGGCCAGATCGCGGCGTTCGCCGCGACCGGCGTGGGCGCCTTCGGCGACGGACCCTCGCACGGAATCCTGTACCGCATCGTGCACGAGCAGCCCCAGCTCGGTGAACTTCCGGACAAGATAACCGAGTTGGTGTCCGGGTGCCTGCGCAAGGTGGCCTCCGAGCGGCTCACCCCGGCCGATGTCATCCGGCTGTGCGCGGCCGCCGACCCGGACGGCGGCCTACGACGCTCCGACAGCTGGCTCCCGGCATCGGTGGCGGGGCAGCTCGCCCAGCACGCCGTCCGCGAGCCGGAGCCGGGGCCGGAGCAACCGGAGCAGGGCCGACCGGAGCAGGCGCGAGCCGAGCAGGGACAGCCCGAGCAGGCGCGACCCGAGCAGGGACGGCCCGAGCAGGGACAGCCCGGGCAGGCGCGCCCGACTCCCGCCCCGGAAGACACGATGGCTCTGCGTCTCCCCCACCCGGGCGCTGCCCCGCGACCCGGCGTGGCTCCCCTGCCCACCCCGTCCGCCGTCCCGGGTGGCGAGACCGCCGGCGTCTTCGGACCGGCGTCCCCCGGTGTTCCGGCGCCCGGCTCCGCCGCGGGCCTCCCCGCCGGTGCGTTCGGCGGGCCGGCCGCCGCGGGTGTCTCGCCGTACGCCGCTCCGACCGGTCCCGGCCGCCTGGGCTCCGAGCCGCAACGTCGCACCAAGCGGCGGGGGCTGGTCACGGCCGGGGCGGTCGTCCTGACCGCCGCCACGGTCACCGGGGCGCTCTTCCTGTCAGGCGTCCTGCGCCCCGGCGAGCGCGCCGATGAGGCGAACGATCAGGTGGGGCATGGCTCGAGCCCGTCGGCGGAGCAGCGCCCGACCGGTACCGGCGGGCCGTCGGCACCGCCGTCGAAGAGCCCGGAGGCGTCCACGTCGGCGTCCCCTTCCCCGTCCGCCACCACCCGTACCGCCCCTCCCGCGTCCGCCGAGCCGACGGCGTCCCGGCCGCCGACCGCCTCGACCAAGCCGTCGGCCACCGCAGCCCCGCAGCCGCCCGCCACCACGTACGGCGGCATTCGTATGAGGACCAAGCAGGACCTGTATCTGGCCGACCGGCCCGTACGGGCCAAGGCCGACGCGGGCACCATCGACGAGGACCTCACGTACGCCGTGTACTCCTCCGGCGCCGTCGTGGCTCCCGGCTCCACCAGTCGGAGCCAGCTGACCCGGCTCGCGCCCCGCGCCGCGGGGACGCTGAACTCGTGTCTCGCACAGACCGGCAGCGAGAAGTACCTCTGGGTCAAGGACCTGGCCGTCGGCGACCGGCTGTGCCTGATCAGCGGTACCGGCCACGTCGGTCTCATCACCTTCCGGGGCACCGCGCCCTCGCCCGGCACGACGGACTACATCACGGTGGATGTGAAGGTCTGGCGCGACGCGGTGAATCCGGTGGGGGGCTGACCGGCGGCACCGTCGGCACCCTGCCGGACCGCACCCTCATACGATGCCCAGCCGGCCCACCAGCCGGCCGTGGGCGAGCGCCGTCCCGTCGGCGGGCCGGACCGTGGTCCAGGACGCCCCGACGGCAAGGACCGTGGCCGCGCTCGCGACGCCGAGGACGGCGCCCGCGGCCACATCGCCGGGATAGTGCACTCCGGTGTGGACGCGGGAGTAGCCGACGGCGCTCGCCAGTACGCCGAGCGGCACCGCGGCCACGGGCAGGACGACTCCGACGGCGGTGGCGAAAGCGACGGCCGAGGCGGTGTGTCCGGAGGGGAACGAGGCCGAGGCGGGCATGGGGACGTGGCGGCCGACGGCCACCCGGGCCGCCTCCCGGTCGGGGCGGCTCCGGCGGACCACACGCTTGCCGACCAGATTGGCCACGGCCGAGGCCACGGCGATCGCCCCGACCCCCGCGAGCGCCGCCCGCCGGGGGCGTCCGGGGACGACGGCGAGCGCGGCGGCGACTCCGAGCGAGATCTTGGAGTGGTCGGCCGCCGTGGACAGCTTTCGCAGCCCGGTGTCGAGCGTGGGGGTGGGCGTCGCGGCCACCGCCGCGTACACCGCTCCGTCGACGACGCGCAGGTCGTGGAGCGCGGCCGAGATGCTCCGCCGCAGGGCCCGTGGCCCGCGCCGCCCGGGCGTGCCGGCGGGGGCGCCGCCCCCCGCGGTCTCCTCCTCCCGTGCGGGCCTCACCGTGCACGCCCCAGGGCGAGTGCGGTGACCCACCGCCAGTTCAGGGGCGAGCTCGGTGCCACGGTCCCGGGCCGGTGGCGGGGGACGAGGACGCGCAGGGCACGCGGACGGACGGTGCAGACGACCGGCGTGGGCAGGGTCAGTGCCTCGCCGTCCACCGCGACGGGGACGGTCTCCGTTCCGGCTGCGACTTCCACCCGGCGCGCCGTCAGGAGGTTGAGTCCCTGCGAGCGCCGTCCCCGCACGGCGAGGTCGGCCGCATGGGCCACACCCTCCACACGGAGGCCGATCACACCGAGCTTCCCGCGGTCGAGCCGCGTCCGGAGGCCCGTGGCCATCAAGTCCGGTGCGGCATAGGGGTTGTTCGTCACCAGGATCGCCTGCTGTCCCGCGAGCTGTTTCTCACCGGCGGTCGCGTCGAGGCGCCGGCTGCTTTCCTGGAGCAGATCGGGCAGGAGATTGAGGATGGTCTCCGCCTTCGCATCGCGGTACTCGGGACGCTGCACGATGTCCGCGTACACCCCGAACGACACCGTGTTGACGAAGGGCCGCCCGCCGACGAACCCCAGGTCGATCCGGAGTTCCTCACCGTCGGTCAAGGCGTCCAGACACCGGGACGGGTCCGCCCGGTCGAGGCCGAGGTCCATGGCGAAGTGGTTGCGCGTACCGGCGGAGATCACCAGGAAGGGCAGATCGTGCTCGGCGGCCACCCCGGCGACGAGCGCCTGGGTGCCGTCACCGCCCGCCACCCCGAGCAGATCGGCTCCGCCTGCGACGGCCTCGCGGGCCAGCGCTTCCACGTCGGTCCCGCCCTGGGTGTCGAGGAGGTGCACCGTGGCGCCCATCTCCTCTGCGCGCTCCACGAGTCCGAAGCGGCCGACCTTTCCTCCCCCGGACTTCGGGTTCATGATCAGGACAGGCTTGCGGGGCAGCGGCCGGGTCTTGCCGCGCATCACGTAGGCCTTGCCCGTGGCGCGCATCGCGGCCCGCGCGCAGATCAGGGCCAGGCCGTACAGTGCGAGGGCGATGAGCGCGTTGCCCCAGACGCCCTTCTGGATGTAGTGGATCAGTACGCCGACCGGTGCGGCGACCGCGAGCAGCGCACCGAGCAGCCGGAGCGGTCCCCGGCCGGCGAGCAGCCACCACAGTCCGACGGCGGTGACGACGAAGCCGCCGAGCCCGGTCAGCAGGACGATCGGCCCGGCCTTGCCCAGCGCCAGGAAAAGCACGACGACCGCCGCTGTGATCGCGAGCAGCGCGCAACGTGCCAGGAGCCGGGCCGCTCCCCTGTGCCGTCCGGAACCACGCACCGGTACCACCTCCTGTCCCAGCCTCCCCCACTCGGCCCTGTCCGGCTCCCCGGACGGCGCCGTTAGGGAGACGTTATCCCGCGCCGAATTCCCAGTGTGACCCAGCGGCCCGACACGGGCTCCGCCCTTCAGCGGTGGACGATCGCCTGACGCGAGGGCGTAGGCGCGCGGCCGGTGGCGCTCCTGACGGGACATCAATCGGCCGACCGTTCCGCCTTGCTCCTCGCCCGGTCGGCGGCACGGTGCGCGTCCCTTGCCGCGCGGCCGGCTTCCTTCACAGCCTTCTCGGCCTCGGCCGCCGCGTCCTGGACTGCGCGTTTCTCCTCCTTGGCCTCCTTCAGCTGCCGCTCCAGCTCGGTGACGCTCTCGTCCGCCGCGGCGACATCGTGCAGCGCCGCACTGCGCTCTTCCTCGGCCGCGTGCAGCGCCTCGTCGCGGGCGCGGGCCTCCGTGGCGGCTGCCTCGGCCTCCGCCCGATCCCGCTCCCGCCGCTCGCGGCGTTCCGCGTCCGCCTCGCTCACCCGCTTGGCCGCGGTCTTCGAAGGCTTCGCGGCCTTCGAAGACTTCGCAGGCTTCGCGGGCTCCGGCCGGGGAGCTGTGGCCTCTGGAACGACCTCGCCGAAGCCGACCGGCACCTCGGGTGCCCTGACGAGCCGGCCCGTCGCCCACTGCTCGGCGATGCCGGGGTCGGCGAGGACGGCGTGGAAGATCTGCTCGACGTCGTGGAGGACCGCGTCGCTCACCGGCTGTCCGGCGTCCCGCGCCGGTCCGGCGGCCTCGCGGGCCAGCGCGGCAACCACCTTGTGCCGCTGCCCGCTCGCTTCCCGCATCTTCGCCGGGTCGAGCGTGCGGTGGGCCTCCCGGAGGGTCTCGCCGAGCGCGAGCAGGCGATCGACGTCCGCCGGCCGTGCCCGTACGAAGAGATTCGACACCCACGCCGCCGTCGTCGGCCGCCGCAGGCCCGAGACCGCCTTCGCGGCATCCGACTCGCCCGCCTTGCGCGCCTCGGCGACATACGCGTCGCGGGCGGCGGTGAACTCCTCGGGCAGCAGCCCGTACAACTCCTCGATGACCTGCTCGACGTCCACGCCTCCACTATCCGCCGGTCGGCGCCGTTTACGGCGTAGGACGTGCCCGCCCGGGCGGGCCCGCCACACCGACGCAGGCTTCATTGCCCTCGGGATCGGCGAGCACCCAGTGCGACGGCGCGTGGGCGTCGGTCACCAGTCGGCCACCGACCGCGAGCGCCGCCGCCATCCGCTTCTCGGCGAGGTCGTACGGCACCCAGACGTCGACGTGGACCCGGTTGCGCTGCGGGCGCGGTGCGTCCATCTGCTGGAAGTAGAACGGCGCCCCGCGGCGCTGCGGGTCGATCAGGTCCTCGGGGCTGTTGGCACGGTCCTCGTATCCGAGCAGGGCGCGCCAGAACGCCACGACCTCCGGTCCCGCGAGGGCGTCGACGGTGACCTGCACGGTCTGCACGGCGGACGGGTCGGAGGGTAGGCGCAACGTGCGGGCCACCACGGAGATCTGCCGCGCCAGCTCGACATCCCCCTCGGTCAGCCCGTAGTAGTCGCCCGCGATCGTGATCAGTCGCACGGTCACGCCCGCGAACCTCAGGTCGACGTCGGGGTGTCCGTCCGCGACTCCGTGCAGCTCGCTGATCGCGCGTACGAGCTCCGCACCCGCCGCGAGCGATCCCGTACGGAAGTACGCGCACGCCCCCTCGCCCAGCACGCGCCAGTCCTCGAGGCCCGCAGTCTCATGGAACTGCTGCGGCCTGATCCGCTCGGTCTTCGCCTCTCCATCGGTCATGCGCTCAACCTAGCGCGAGACACCGACAACGCCCGTCCCCCGCCCGGCACTTCCGGTGCTGATCCCCGGCACCGACTGCGGCCCGGAACACGCCCGCATGAACCGCGACGACGTGGGCGCACGCGCGAGTGTCGAGGGCGCGGGCTCCGGGGGATTCGTGCCCCGCCGCCGTCAGTCGGTGAGTGCCAGACGGACCGCGAATGCCGCGATGACCGTGCCCGTCACCCGGTCGAGGATCCTGCGGGCGCGCGGCTTGCGCAGCCAGGTGCCGAGGGCGGACGCGGAGGCGATCAGGACGGTCGACCAGATCATGCCGAGCGTGATGTGGACGGCCGTCAGCAGCACTCCCGTCGTGAAATGGGGAGCGCCTTCGGGGATGAACTGGGGCAGGACGGCTACGTAGAAGACGCCCACCTTGGGGTTGAGGAGGTTGGTCAGGGTCCCTTGGCGCCAGCCGCCGGAGAGGGTGTCGACCCCCGTGAGCTGCTGCTCCGGATCGATCTCCGCGCGCCGGCCGCGGAAGGTGTCGACGATCATGCGGCCGGCCATCCACAGCAGGTACGCGGCGCCGGCCCAGCGGAGGATCTCGTAGGCGAGGTGGGAGGCGGTCAGAAGCGCCGTCACCCCGAGCGAGGTCAGTGTGCCCCAGATGAGCGTGCCGGTCTGGATGCCCAGGACGACCCCCCAGGCACGGGTGCGGCGGCCGAGGGCGGCGGTACGCAGGACGAGGGCCGTGTCGAGGCCGGGGGTGAGTGTCAGGAGTCCGACGACGAGAGCGAAGGACCACAACGCGGTGCTCATTGCCATGGAAGATCACGATAGAGGGCGGCTGCGCGACCCCCTGCGGCGCGGTGGCCCGAAGGGGGGCGGTCGGTGACCGGTGAGTTCCCCTCCGAGCCGTGAGCGGTACTCGCCTCTGCCCCTCTGGAAGGCTGGGGGCATGACGTCAGGAACCGCCGAGGAGTTCACCTCCCACCGACCCAGGCTGTTCGGCCTGGCCTACCGCCTGCTCGGGTCCGCCGAAGAGGCGGAAGACGCCGTGCACGACGCGTATCTGCGGTGGAGCGGCGTGGATCGGGCAGCGATCGAGCACCCCGGTGCCTGGCTCGCCAAGGTCGTCACCAACCTCTGTGTCAACCGGCTCACTTCGGCCCGTGCACGACGTGAGCAGTACGTGGGGCCGTGGCTGCCGGAGCCGGTGTTCACGCGGGACGGCGCACTCGGCCCCATGGAGTCCGCCGAGCAGCGCGACGCCGTGTCGACGGCGCTCCTGCTGCTGCTGGAACGGCTCACCCCGACGGAGCGTGCGGTCTACGTCCTGCGTGAGGCGTTCGGCTACACCCATCGGGACATCGCCGGGGTGCTCGACCTGAGCGAGGCCAACTGCCGTCAGACGTACCGCCGGGCGGTCCAGCGCGTGGCGACGCCCGAGGCCCGCTTCGCGCCGGCGGTCCAGCGGCGGCAGGAGCTCGTCGATTCCTTCGTCAGGGCGGCGCGCGAGGGCGATCTGGCAGGGCTTGAGAAGCTGCTCGCCGAGGATGTCACCTGGTGGAGCGACGGCGGCGGCAAGGTCACCGCAGCCCGTCGGCCTCTGGTCGGACGGGACACGGTCATGCGCTTCCTGGCGGGCGTCCTGCCGCGTTTCCCGGACGGATCGGCGCTCATGGGTGCCGAGGTCAACGGTGCGCCTGCAGTGGTGGCGCACGTCGGGGACCTGCTCGTCGCCGTCGCCTCGTTCGAGCTGCGGGACGCCGCCGTCGTCCAGGTGCGAGTCGTGATGAACCCGGAGAAACTCATCTTCGCGGGGCGGCAGTTCACCGCCTCGTCCCCGACGGCGTGACCGGCGGGTGAGCACGGTCACACAGGAGGCTGTCACATACCCGGGGGCTCACCGGTTCTCAGCGGATGACGGGTGCCCCATCGGGGGGCGCCCGCTCAGCGAAGGGACGACACCCACGATGACCACCATCCTGGTGACCGGCGGCACCGGAACCCTCGGCCGGCTCGTCACCGAGCGGCTGCGCTCAGAGGGAGAGCACGAGGTGCGCGTACTCAGCCGCCGTTCCCGGCCGTACGCCGTGGACCTGCGCGAGGGCACGGGGCTCGCCGAGGCCGTGTCGGGCGTGGACACGATCGTGCACTGCGCGAGCTCGCCGCGTGGTGGCGACGAGCAGGCGGCACGCCATCTGATCGAGGCGGCACGCGGGGCGGGCGTGCGGCATCTGGTGTACATCTCGATCGTCGGCGTCGACCGGGTGCCACTCGGCTACTACCGGACCAAGCTCGCCGTCGAGCGGCTCATCGAGGAGTCGTGGCTCGGCTGGACCGTCCTGCGTACGACGCAGTTCCACGACCTGGTGCTGCGGGTCCTGGAGGGCTCGGCGACGCTGCCGGTCATGCTGCTCCCGGCGGGGGTCGCCGACCAGCCGATCGAGGTGTCGGAGGTCGCGGCCCGGCTGGCCGAGCTCGCCGCGGGGGCGCCCGCGGGGCGCGTGCCGGACATGGGCGGCCCCGAGGTCCACACGCTTTCGGAACTGGCCCGGTCCTATCTGCGCGCGAGCGGACGACGGCGCCCGCTCCTGAACGCCCGCCTGGTGGGGAGGGCGTACGGCGGGTTCCGCGCCGGCGGGCATCTGACACCGGAGCGGGCCGTGGGCACGGTCACGTTCGACCAGTTCCTGAAGGGGCGCTTCCCCTCGGCCTGACGACGGGCGGCCGGACCCATCCGCGCCGGAGCCGAGGTGTGCGGCGTGCGAGTGCTCCTGGTCGAGGAGGACGACGATCCACGGTTCGGGGTGGCCGCCGCCCTGTGTGCCGCAGGGTCGCGGTCGGCCTCCCAAGGCGGACGAGGCGCTGTTCGTCACCGCGTACGACTGCGCCGTCTTCGACCGGATGCCCTCCTCGGCCCACGACCGCGCAGCCGCCGTACCGGGTCGGCGCCGCCGGTGTCTTCCCCGTGCTCATGGCGGGAACCACCGGCGGCGCGCGGCACGGCCCACGGCAGGAGCAACACCTGCGTCGCGGGCCACGTCGGCGACCAGCTCACCGCTCGGCATGCGGTCCCGTCCGGGACCGCATGCCGAGCGAGGGGTGAGGGCGCGTTACGGCGCCATCTCGTAGGTGCCCGAGAGCGCCTCGACGCGCTGCCAGACCCGGCCCGAGCGTGCCTCGTCGACGACCGGGCGCCGAACGGCTCCCAGCGCCCAGAGCTGCTGCTGCTCGGTGGCGGAGTCCTTGCCGTGCAGCTCGACGGCGTGGGCCGAGAAGTCCCGCACGAGGACGGCGAACAGCTCGTCGAGAACGTCCTCGTCGAGGTCCGTCAGGCGCGCCTGCTCCAGGACCAGCTGGCCGTGGACGACGAGCGCGAACAGCTGGCCGACGGCGAGGAGGAGGTCGAGGTCGCGGCTCTGCTCCTCGTCGGGCGCGGCGGTGAGGACGAACTCGCACAGCGCATCGGCCTGCTCGCGGAAGCGGGCGACGTTCGCCACTCCGGCGTAGGCGTCGTACGCGGTGCGCCAGTCGTGGAAGCGGACGGATCCCAGGCCGCGGGCCGGGCCCTGGCGGAAGAGGAAGGTGTCGTCGGCGTCGTCCAGACGGGTCGGTACGGGCTCGTACGCGGCCGGGTCCAGCAGGTGGTTGCGCATGAACTTCAGGATCAGCGCCAGGTTGACGTGGACGGTGCCCTCGAGCTTCGGGAGGCCCCGGATCTCGACGGCGGCCTGGGCGAAGTAGTTGTCCTTCTCGAAGCCCTTGGCGGCGATGACGTCCCACATCAGGTCGATGACCTTCTCGCCCTCCGTGGTCACCTTCATCTTCGTCATCGGGTTGAAGAGGAGGTAGCGGCGGTCGTCGGGGCCGGCGGTGCGGAAGTAGTCGACGGCGCGGTCGCTGAAGAGCTTCATGCCCACGAGGCGGACGTACGCGTCGGTCAGCTCGCGTCGCACGTGCGGGAAGGCGGTGACGGGGCGGCCGTAGAGGATGCGGTTCTGGGCGTGGGTGACGGCCTCGTACATCGCGTGCTCGCAGATGCCGATGGAGGCGGTGCACAGGTTGAACTTGCCGACGTTGACGGTGTTGAGGGCGGCGTCGAAGGCGGCGCGGCCGGTGTGCAGGACGTCCTCCGCGGCGACGGGGTAGTCCTCGAGCCGGAACTCGCTGACGTACTTCGACGAGTCGACGACGTTCTTGACCAGGTGGTACGCCGGGTGGCGGCTGTCGGCGGCGAAGAAGACGTAGCCGTCGGGGCCTTCGACGTCGGTGCGGCGGCCGAAGACGGAGACGAGTCCGGCCGCGTTGCCGTTGCCGATGTAGTACTTGGATCCGGTCGCGCGGAAGCCGCCCGCGGCGTCGGGCTCCAGGAGCATGTCGGTGGAGTAGATGTCGGCGCCGTGGGACTTCTCGGAGAGGCCGAAGGCGAAAACCTCACCCTGGGAGAGGAGTTCCGCGGCGCGGGCGCGGGCGGCGGCGTTGTCGCTCTGCCAGACCGGGCCGAGGCCGAGGATGGTGACCTGCCAGGCGTACCAGTAGTCGAGGCCGTAGAAGCCGAGGATCTCGTTCAGGGCAGCGATACGGGCGGTGTCCCAGCGCTTGTCCTGCTGCCCCTCGGCGGCGTCGGCGGAGGGCGTCAGGAAGGTCTCGAACAGTCCTTCCTTGGCGGAGAAGGCGAGGAAGTCCCCCAGCCAGGCCCGGGTGCGGTAGTCCTCGATCAGCCGGCGCTTGCCGCGCTCCTCGAACCAGTCGACGGTGGCGCGCAGCAGCCGACGGGTCTCGGGATCGAAGTGTGCCGGGTCGTAGGTGTGCGGGTTGAACAGCAGCGAGTCGGCCATGTGCTCCGTCTTTCGGTCCGATGGGGTGCGGTGGTCGTGGTGGCGCGGATGGTCGTGGCGGTGCGGGGTTCAGCGCTCGGCAGCGAGCCGGTGGAGGGTCGCGAGGACGTCGTCGAGCCAGGCGAGCGTCATCCGCTCGTACGCGATGCCGCCGCGCAGGACGACGTGCTGGAGCTCCCGGCCCGCGTCGAGCGGGCCGGAGGGGGCGGCCGCCTCCGTAACGGGGAAGTCGCGTTCCTCCCCGGCCAGGTAGTGGGCGAGACGCTCAGCGTGCGTACCCCGGTGCCGCTCCACTTCCTGGATCAGCGCGGCCGGGTCGTCGAAGGCCGCGCCCCTGATCTTCACGGCGAGGTCGTGCCGCATGCTCTCGGGCTCGATGGGCTCGTGGAGCCAACTGGACAGCACCGCCTGTCCCAGGTCCGCGACGGTGTACTCCTTCTTGTCCGGGCGGCCGTGCTGCGGCACGTCCCGTACATCGACCCAGCCGTCGCTCTCCATCCGCTTGAGCACGCGGTAGATCTGCTGATGGCTGGCGGTCCAGAAGTACCCGATGGACCGCTCGAAGCGCCGGGCCAGCTCGTAGCCGGACCCGGGCTTCTCCAGCAAGGACACAAGAATCGCGTGTTCGATCGCCACACCCGGAATCCTTCTATGCAACTCGTTGCATAGGCAAGCGCGACCGCCCGGGTGAGACGCGGCTCACCCGGACAGCGCGGAGACGCGCGACGCCTACCGGGCCACGTCCGCGCGACGGAGCATCGCGAGTCGGCTGGCCGTACGGTCCGGATCGCGCAGGAGATCGGAGCCCTCGGGCAGTCCGGCCAGCGGGTCGGCGCCGATCAGGAACAGCCGTATGTCGCGGTCGCAGCAGACGTCCACCAGGTTGGCGAACCGCTGGCGGCCGTCCGCCGTGCACTCGGCGAGCGGCGGTACGTCGTCCAGGACCAGCGTGCCGAAGCGCTCGGCGAGGGCAAGGTAGTCGGGCACCGCCGTGATGCCCTCGCACAGTTCGTCGAAGCCGATCCACACCAGGTCGGCACGGACGGACTTCGCCCGCAGCTCGCGACGGTGCACGGGGACGAGGGCGGCTTCGTCGGGCCTCGGTGCGGACAACCCCGGTTCTCCGAGCAGCGCATCGGTCCTGTCCGTGAGGCAGGCCCCCTCCGCGAACCTCCGTGAGCCCCGGGCCTGCGCGGGAAGCCGCCGGAAGTCCGTCGGGCCGGACACGTCGAGGACGTCCATCCGCTCCTCGATCCGTTGGATCGTGGGCTCGAAGAGGTGGTGGTGGATCGGGTTGGGCATCAGCCCGGAGGGTGGATGGTTGGACGTCGTGACGAGCGTGACGCTCCGGTCGAGGAGGGTGTGGAAGAGCCGGGCGACCAGCATCGCGTCGCCCGCGTCATGGGCGTGGAACTCGTCGAAGACCAGGAGACGGCAGTCCCCGAGCAGCTCGTCGACGGCACGATCGACAGCACTGTGCCCTCCTTCGCGGGACCGGCCTTCATGGGCCACGCCGTCGTGCAGGGCGCGGAAGAAGTCGTGGAAGTGCAGACGCCGTTTGCGTGTGGTCGGCAGGCCGACGAAGAACGTGTCGACGAGCCAGCTCTTGCCGCGCCCGACCGGACCCCAGACATAGAGGTTGCGGGGCGAGGGGCGGGAGCGACGGAACAGGCCGCTCGTTGCCGACAGTTCACCGGCCAGCAGACAGAGCCGCTCGGCGGCCCGCTCCTGCTCCGGGGCAAGGGTGAAACCCCGCTGCTCTGCCGCCTGCCGGAAGTGGCGCCGCATCGAATCGTACTGCTCGCGCATCCTGTGATTCACGAGTCGCGACACTAACAACGGTCATGAACACACCTGTCATCGAGGCGTGTTCACGCTGGGCGGGGTCCGCTCCGGGTCAGCGGCGTTCGGCGGCCTTGTCGAGTTCCTCGTCGAGTGCCATCGCCGCGGTGATCAGGGCGAGGTGGGTGAACGCCTGTGGGAAGTTGCCGAGTTGTTCGCCGGTCGGGCCGATCTCCTCGGCGAAGAGCCCGACGTGGTTGGCGTACGTGAGCATCTTGTCCATCGCGAAGCGGGCCTGGTCGAGACGGCCCGCCCGGGCCAGGGCCTCGACGTAGAGGAAGCTGCAGAGCGAGAAGGTGCCCTCAGAACCGCGCAGACCGTCGGGGGACGCCTCGGGGTTGTAGCGGTAGACGAGGCTGTCCGTGACGAGTTCGCGGTCCATGGCGTCCAGGGTGGACAGCCACGAGGGCGCCTTCGGGGAGATGAAGCCGACCAGCGGCATGAGCAGCAGCGACGCGTCGAGGACTTCGCTGTCGTAGTGCTGGACGAACGCCTTGCGCCGGGGATTCCAGCCGCGTTCCATCACCTGGACGAGGATGGCGTCGCGCTGCTCGATCCAGCGGGAGAGGTCGGCGGGGCGGGCGTACTGGGTGGCGAGCCGAATGCCGCGGTCGAGGGCGACCCAGCACATCATCCGGCTGTACGTGAAGTGCTTGCGGCCGCCGCGGGTCTCCCAGATGCCCTCGTCGGGGCGGTCCCAGTTGTCGGCGAGCCAGTCGAGGAGCGAGGAGAACCCCTTCCACGCCTCGTAACCGGCCACTTCGACCAGGTCCGCCGAGTGGGTCATGGCGTAGGCGAACTCGCCGTAGATGTCGAGCTGCAGCTGATCGGCCGCCCCGTTCCCCGCCCGCACGGGAGAGGAGTCGCGGTAGCCGGAGAGGTGTCCCAGGATCTCCTCGGCCAGGTGGGGATCGCCGTCGATGCGGTACATGATCTGCATCGGCTCGCTGCCGGGCGGGCGCGGCCCGCGGAAGCGGTCGCCGAGCCATCGGCGGAAGGAGTCGGCCTCCTCGAAGTAGCCGAGGTCGAGCAGCACGCGCAGCGAGAGGGACGCGTCGCGGATCCAGGTGTAGCGGTAGTCCCAGTTCCGCTCGCCGCCGACCTGTTCGGGCAGCCCCATGGTGGCGGCGGCGATCGGCGCTCCGGACGGGGCGTAGATGAGCAGTTTGAGGGTGATGGCCGAGCGGTTGACCATGTGTTGCCAGCGGCCCCGGTAGCGGCATCGGCGGATCCACTCGTGCCAGAAGACCCGAGTCTCCTCCATGGCCGCCTCCATCCCCTGTTGGGTGGCGGGCGCGGGGGCGGCTCCCGGAGCGGAGGTCTCCAGGAGGATTCCGGCCCGCTGGCCCTGCTGGAGGGTGACGGTGGTGTGGATGTCCCGGCCGTCGGTGTCCAGGGGGACGGTGCTGCGCAGATGTACGTCGAGGTCGGGGCCGTGGAAGGTGGCGGTGTTGCCGTCGAGTGTGAGGGTGTGTGGGGCGCGTCCGTAGTCGAAGCGGGGCCGGCACTGTACGTCGAAGGTGAGGGTCCCGCGCACCACCCGCATGGCCCGCACCATGCGGTGCCGGTCGGTGGGGGCGTCCGGACGGTCGTTCACCGGCATGAAGTCGACCACCTCGCCCACCCCCTCCGCGGTGAGGAACCTGGTGATCAGGATGGCCGTGTCGGGGAGGTAGAGCTGGCGGACGTTCATGTCGTGGAGGGTGGGGGCGACGGTGAAATGGCCGCCGCGCTCCTGGTCGAGCAGAGAGGCGAAGATGCTCGGCGAGTCGAAACGGGGTGCGCAGAACCAGTCCACGGCGCCCTCGGCGGAGATCAGGGCGGCGGTCTGCAGGTCACCGATCAGTCCGTGGTCGGCGATCGGAGGGTAGCCGGGCAAGAGGACCTCGATTCTCCCGCGACTCCGGGCCTTCGGTGCCACTGCTCGTGTCCACGGAACCCGCCGGTGGCCGCGTCGGCAACGCGGATGGACCGACCGGGCGAACCACACCGGCGTCCGCCGCGAACCGTCGCCGGCGCCCGCGCACCCGGCGCGCACTCCCTTCCCTCCGATCCGACCAGTCGGTATGTTGCTCGCGACCGCCGAACGCCCCTGGAGGACGTCATGCCCGATGCCGAGCCGGCCCGTTCGCCCGAGCCCGCACCCGCGCCAGCACCCACGCCCCCGATCGAAGGACATTGCGACCCTCGCTTCACCGCCGTACGGGACGCGTTCGAGGCCAACTTCCGCACGAGGGACGAACTCGGGGCCGCGGTGACGGTCCAGGTCCACGGCGAGACCGTGGTGGACCTGTGGGGCGGCTGGGCGGACGGGGCTCGTACACGCCACTGGGAGCACGACACCGTGGTCAACGTCTGGTCCACGACCAAGGGAGTCACCGCGCTCTGCGCACACCTTCTGGCGGACCGCGGACTGCTCGACCTGGACGCGCCGGTCGCCTCCTACTGGCCCGAGTTCGGCGCCGAGGGCAAGGAGACTCTGCCCGTACGCCATCTCCTCTCCCACCGTGCGGGGCTGTCCGGACTGCGTGAGCCGCTCACGCTGGAGGAGTTCTACGACTGGGAGGTGACGACCGCTCGGCTGGCGGCGACGGAGCCGTGGTGGGAGCCCGGCACCCGCTCCGGCTACCACGCCATGACGTACGGCTTCCTGGTCGGCGAGGTGATCCGGCGCATCACCGGACGGCTGACCGGCGACTTCCTCCGCGACGAGATCACCGGACCGCTCGGCATCGACTTCACCATCGGGCTCCCCGAGAAGGAGGCGGTGCGAGTGGCCGAGCTGGTACACCCCCACACTTCCTCGGCGAGCGAACAGGCCGCTCTGTTCGCCCAGTTGGAGCCCGCGGCGCAGGCCGCGCTGGCCAACCCCATGGTCGGCGCCACCCAGGCCAACAGCCCCGAGTGGCGCGCCGCCGAACTGCCGGCCGCCAACGGACACGGAACGGCCCGCGCGGTCGCCGAGCTGTACGGCCTCTTCGCCGGGCGCGGGCGATCCGGCGAGCATCGGATCCTGTCCGAAGCGGCCGCCGAACGGGCCCGCGAGGGGCAGGGCGCCTGCCGGGACCTGGTCCTCGGGGCGGGCTTCGCCCACGACACGGAGTGCGCCCTCGGCCTCTGGCTCAGCGGCCCCAACGCCTCCTACGGCCCCAATCCCCGAGCCTTCGGCCACGACGGCTTCGGCGGCTCCTGCGGCCTCGCGGACCCGGAAGCGGGAGTCTCCCTGGGCTACGTAATGAACCGCATGGGCCCCAACATCGCGGACGATCCTCGCAAGATGGCTCTGGTCGAGGCGGTGTACGCGTCGCTCTGAGACGCCGTACCCACCCCGACGGCCTCGGGCCGCGACGGGAACCGGACATCCGGTCGGCCCGGACGGAGCGGCACGATTACGGCATTGAGGGGCGTCCGCACCTGTACCACAGGCCCGTGGGCGACCCCTCCCCCGCCACGGCGGGGATCGGTCGGCCACCAGGGACGACCGGAGGCGGCGGCCGGATCTGTGCGCCCGCTACCGCTCCGGCGAACGGCCGGGTCCCGCCTGCCGGGGCGCCGCCGGCGGGGGCGCGCGAGGCGCGGGATCGGGGGGACCCCGGCGGTTGAGCTGGCGAAACGGTATCGCCCCTTCCGCTTCACCGACGGGCCACCGCAGAACCATCCCGCCCTCCGGAGCACCCTCCTGAAAGAACGTCAGCAAATCGCCGCAAGCGTTTGCACCCGCCGACCCCGTCACACCCGCCACGGCAGCCAATCCGGGCACACCCGGCACCCGTGAGGTGTTGGACCACATGAACGCGCGTAGATCGGCCGAAAGGCGTTCTTGCCGCCAAGGCCACCCGGATTCGAGGATTCCTCCTGTCGAGTTTGGCAGGTCCATGCCGGAGCACCCTTCGGCCAGGACCTTCTTGCCCGGCGCAAGGGATCGCCCACCCAGCGATTCCCCCCACTCCCCCACCGGAGGATCCTGTGAACCTCAAGCGCCTGTCCCCCCTCGGCGGCGTCACGAAGGGCGCACGGCTCGTCGCCGTGGCCTCCGCGCTGCTCGCCGCCTCAGCGCTTGCCGCCCCCACCTCGTCCGCGGCCACCACCGAGGACGTCCGGGCCACCACCGCCCAACTCGCCGTCGCCGACCAGGCCGTACGCGGAGCCGACGTGCCCGGCACCGCGTGGTACACCGACCAGGCGACCGGGAAGATCGTTCTCACCGCCGACTCCACCGTCTCCGCCGCCGAGATCGCCAAGATCAAGAAGGCTGCCGGTGACCGCGCCGGCTCCCTGGAGATCAAGCGGACTCCCGGCACGTTCAACAAGCTCATCGCGGGCGGCCAGGCCATCTACGCCGGCGGCGGGCGCTGCTCGCTCGGCTTCAACGTCCGCAGCGGCTCGACCTACTACGCCCTGACAGCCGGTCACTGCACCAACATCGGCAGCACCTGGTACACCAACTCGGCCAACACCACGATGCTCGGCACCCGCGCCGGCACCAGCTTCCCGACCAACGACTACGGCATCATCCGCCACTCCAACGCCTCTGCGGCGGACGGCCGGGTCTACCTCTACAACGGCAGCTACCGCGACATCACCGGCGCCGGCAACGCCTCCGTGGGCCAGTCGGTGCAGCGCAGCGGCAGCACCACCGGTCTGCACGGCGGTACGGTCACCGGTCTCAACGCGACCGTCAACTACGGCGGTGGCGACATCGTCTACGGCCTGATCCAGACCAACGTCTGCGCCGAGCCGGGTGACAGCGGCGGTGCGCTCTTCTCCGGCACCACCGCGCTCGGCCTGACCTCCGGCGGCAGCGGCAACTGCTCCAGCGGCGGCACCACGTTCTTCCAGCCGGTCACGGAGGCCCTGAGCGCGTACGGCGTGAGCGTCTTCTAGTTCGGAGTGCGTGGGACCCGCGAAGTCGACGGACTCCTCTGGTCTCCCGCTCAGCACGTCGGCCGGCGGTCCCCTCGGGGCCGCCGGCCTCACCGCTGACGTACGCGCGTTGGTCCTCGTCCGCCTGAGGTACCCGGGGTCGGCACCGGGGATGTGAACGGTTCAGGCGCGCGGTCGGGGCGGGCGCGGCCCGGCGACGGCCTCGGCGAGCAGGTGGCGGCCGGCCGGGGTGGCGAGGATGCCACGCAGGGCCGTGTCCCGGACCGCTCGGGCGGGTGTCGAGCGCAGTGTCCACGCGCGCGTGGCAAGGTCGGTGCGGGCGAGCACGCGCAGGGCGTCGGCGCGGCGGGCGCGGTGCCAGGCCGTGACCGCGTCGGCCGCCGAGCGGCCGCCGTGGGCGGTCGCGTCGGGCAGAACGGCGGCGAGGGAGACGGCGTCCCGCAGGCCGAGGTTGAGTCCTTGCCCGCCGATCGGGCTGCACACATGGGCGGCGTCGCCGATCAGCAGCACCCGCCGGTTCGCGTGGTGCGCGGCGAGGCGCCGTTGGGTGCGGAAGGTGCTCGTCCAGCGGCACTCGCGGACGGTCGCCGTCCATCCCCGGGCGGACGCCTCGGCGGCGAGCCCCGCCGGGCCGTCCGCGTCTCCCGGCGCGAGGCCGTGCGGCCGGTGCAGCACCACGCGGGCCCAGCCGTCGAGATGCATCGGGAGCACCACGAGAAGCCCGCGCGGCCCGCCGACCATGTGCACGCGCGTCGGGTCCAGCGAGGGATCCTCGACCCGCAGGTCGGCGAGCTGCCACAGGCCGGCATGGGTCCGGCCGCGAAAGGCCGTACCGGCGAGGGCGCGCAGGGTGCTCGACGCACCGTCGGCCGCCACCACCCAGCGGGCGCGCAGCGGATCGAGGGCGTCCGACCGTACGGTCACGCCGTCGGCGTCCTCGTCGATCGACCGGACGGGCACCGAGCGATGGACACGGACACCCGTGCGCTCGGCCTCCGCGGCGAGCAGTCCCTCGGTCGCGCACTGCGGGACGGTCAGGATGTACGGATACGGGGAATGCAGCCGTGACAGGTCGAAGCCACCGAGCCTGCGCCCCTGCGCCCACATCTCCACCGTGTCCACGCGCCGGCCCAGTGGGTGCAGCGCATCGGCCAGGCCGCTCGGGGTCAGGGCCTCAAGGGTCCGCGCGTGCAGATCCGTCGCCCGGGACTCGGTGACCGGACCGGGACGGCGTTCGAGCACCACCACCCCGAGCCCCGCCCTGGCGAGCAGCAGGGCAGCACTCAGCCCGACCGGCCCCGCCCCCACGACCGCCACATCCGTGTCGACCCCCATGTCCGGCACTGTAGCCGGGGCCGGCGCGTCACATCACTCCGTATTCGGGCTCGCGGAGCCACCGCCGACGAGCGCGTCCGTCAGGGCCATGAGCCGCTTGCGGGCGTCCGTGTCGTAGGCCTGTTCGTGGGCGCGGGCGTCCGTGAACCGATCGAAGTAGCGGCCGGTTGTGTGCGCCAACTCGGGATCGGTGACGAGTCGTACGGTCGGCCGCACCCCCTCCTCGATCCCGGTCACCGGCGTGAGGCCGTACTCGCGCACTCCGCGGGTGTCCATCAGATGCGCGGGGTGGAGGGTGTTGACGGTGACTCCGGTGCCTTCGAGCTCGGCCGCCAGCTCGAAGGTCGCCTTGATCATCGCCAGCTTGCTGCGACAGTAGGCCCGCAGCCCTTCGTACCCTTCCTCGAACATGACATCGTCGAAGTCGATGCGCTCCTGCCCTATCGAGGCGACGTTGACGACACGGGCCGGGGCCGAGGCGGTGAGCAGGGGGAGGAGCGCCCGGGTCAGCGCGTAGGGCGCCAAGTGGTTGACGGCGAAACGCAGTTCGTACCCCTGCGCACTGACCTCCCGGCGGAGCGGTTCGGCGCCGCCGCCGGCGACCGCGTTGTTCACCAGCGCGTCGAGCCGTGGCTCGGCCGTACGTATTTTGTCGGCCATCGCGCGGACCTGGTCGAGGTCGGCGAGGTCGGCGAGATAGCTCCGGACGGTGGCCTGCGGCGCCGCGGCCCGGACCTCTTCCGCCGCCGCCTCGAGCCGGCCGGAGTCCCTGCCGTGGAGCAGGACGGTGTAGCCCTGCGCGGCGAGCTCCAGCGCGATCCCGCGCCCCAGCCCCTGGGTCGCGCCGGTGATCAGAACAGTGGGTGCGGTAGGTGGTGTCATGACGACCATCCTGGGTGGGGCGAAGGCGCCGTGGGGAGCGGGAGCTGATCCTGGTGTTGCCACCACCAGCCACGACACACCTGCGGGCACCCTGAGGCGTGGCCGACGCCCGAGGGCACCGTCCCGGGCAGTGGGACGGTCTCCGTCTCCACGACGAAACCGTCGTGGTCGCCGTCGGCAGGCGCCGGGTCGCCGCCTTTCGGGTCCCCACTCACGACGCCGATCGGTAGACGCGCAAGTCCCGCACCTCGTAGGACAGTTCCGTCGCCCCGGGGTCGGGCGCGGGGTGGTAGCGGCCGGCACAGACGGAGAGGTTGACGATCAGATAGGCGTGCCAGGAGGGTCCGACGCCCCGTCCGTCCGAGAAGACCTCGACGTCGTCGACCCACCACACCACCGTGCGCGCACCGAACTCGGTGCGCAGCCGAACCCAGCCGCCGGGCCGGACGCCGGGGTCACGGTGGTAGTGGTATCCGCCGCGGACCCGGTTCGAAAGCTCCAGGAGATCCGGGTTGTCGGGGTGGTACTCGAAGACGTCGATCTCCTGGCCGCCGTCCCGCCAGGTCCAGATCGCCGGCCAGGCGCCGTTCCCCTCCGGGAGCCGCACCCGCGCCTCCAGGACGTCACCGGCGCGGACCTCGAAGCCCTCGGGGCTTCCCTCCGTCGTCAGGAGCCCCGCGTCCCAGAGACCATCGCGGCGCCGGGTCGCCCGGAAGACGCCCGAGCGGCTGTAGGCGGGGTCGGCCACCAGGTGGTCCAGCTTGTTGTCCCGCGGGTTGACGGGACCGCCGTCGGGATAGGCCCAGGAGCGGCCCGCCGTCCATTGCTCCGGAGAGGCGAAGTCGGCGGTGAAGACCGGCTCGGCGGCCGGCGGACGTGTCGACATGGGCAGCTCCCCTGGTGCGCGACGGTGCGTGTGTCCCCCAGGAATCTGCCCGTGTACTCCTCCGATATCCGGAACCCATCACTCACTGTCGTGAAGACGTCACGGGAGGCAAGGAGTGACCGGCCATGGGGTGACGGTCGGCGGCGGGGCGTGGTGTACGAAGTCTCTGTGAACGAAAAGATCCAGGCCCCGACCGTCCGCGTGTTCATAGCGCTCGCGCCGCCCGACGACGCGAAGGACGAACTGGCCGAGGCACTGCGGCCCGCCTACGACGCGTACCCGACCATGCGGTGGAACCGCATCGAGGACTGGCACATCACCCTGGCATTCCTCGGAGAGGTGTCCACCGCGACCATTCCGCTCCTGCGAGAGCCGCTCGCGCACCTCGCGGAGACGCGTCGGCCCCTGCGGCTGGCACTGCGCGGCGCCGGGTGCTTCGACGAGCGGGTGCTGTGGAGCGGGATCGACGGGGATCTCGACGGGCTGCACCTCCTCGCCGCCGACGTCCGCGCCGTGATCAGGGACTGCGGCACCGCGTTCGAGGACCGGCCTCTGCGCCCCCATCTGACACTGGCGCGAGCCCGCCGCGACGATCCCGCATGCGTGGGGCAGGTCGCCGCCGGACTCGCCTCCTTCAGCGGCCGCCCCTGGCACGCCGAACGCCTGCACCTGGTCGGCAGCAACTTCGGCCGCGGCCCGGGTCCGATCCGCTACCGGGACATCGAGGCGTGGGACTTCAGGGGGAGTCGGTGACACCCCCTCGAGGGGAGGCGGCCTCGTCGGTAGGGTTCGCCTGATCGACAGCCGGGGGTGTGCGCCCCCGGGAAGGGGTGGGGCATGAGCGACACGGCTCGGAACAGCGGTTCCTGGGACATCAGCGACACGGATGGCGGCGTGCTGGCGGCACGCTGGTGGCAATGGGCGCTGTCGGCGCCCGACGACGTCAGCCCGGTCGCCGACAGGACCGGTCGACACGCGGCCTGGCAGCAGCCGGAGGACCTGTGGTTCCTGGCCGGCACCTACGGTGGCCGCGTGGTGCGGACGTGTGACGTGCCTTCCGAGCGCCCCGTCTTCTTTCCCGTGCTCAACACCCAACACACCAAGCACCACTCGCGGAAGCCGCTGACCATGGACGTGGCGGAGGCGAAGGCCTTCCTCAACGGGGTGCCGCTGCCGTTGAGGGAATTCACCGCGCCGCTGTTCCGGGTGGGCCTGCGGATGCATCTCGCGTGGGGGATATGGGCGGGCATCGCCCCCCTGACGCCGGGACAGTACGTCCTGGAGATCAAGGGCAGCACGACCGGCGGCTTCTGGGTCGACACGACGTACCACCTCACCGCCGTACGCGGATAGCGTCAACGGTCCAGTTGCTTGTGGCGGGCTCTGGCGGACGGAGTTACACCGCCGAGGAGACCAGGCACGGGACGGCCACGTACCAGGGGAACGGACCGGGTCGGTCCAGCTCTTTGAAGAGCGTTCCGATGCCCTCCGTACGCCTCGCTCCTTCGCCGTCGGCGCGCCCCCGGAGAGTCAGTCGACCGGCCAGGTGTGTGCCGGAGCGTTCAGATGCATGTACTCGATGTACTGCAGGGTCATCCGCCGCAGTGCCTGGTGCCGGTCCGCGTGGTCGATGTCGTGGATGTGGTGGAACATCTCGGACTGCCACACCGCGCCGTTACGGCCGCTGACGCACCTCTGCTCGATCACCCCGAGCAGGGGCTCCCGCCGGGCCGCCTCCATGCCCATCCGCTCGAGCCCGCGGTCCGCCAGCGGCAGCAGGCGCCTCAGCACCAGCTCGGTCACCGGAACCTCGCCCATCCCGGGCCAGTACACGTGCGCGTCGATGCCGTGGCGAGCAGCGGCATGGAGGTTGTCCTCGGCGGCCGAGAAGGACATCCGTGACCAGACGGGCCGGTCCTCGTCGACCAGGGCCCGGGTCAGCCCGTAGTAGAAGGCACCGTTCGCCAGCACGTCGGCCACTGTGGGCCCCGCGGGCAGTACCCGGTTCTCCACCCGCAGATGCGGTACGCCGTCGACCACGGCATAGACGGGGCGGTTCCAGCGGTAGACCGTCCCGTTGTGCAGGGTGAGCTCGGACAGTCCGGGGATCCCGCCGTCGGCGAGCGTCTCCTCCGGGTCCTCGTCGTCGCACAGAGGCAGCAGTGCCGGGAAGTAGCGGGCGTTCTCCTCGAACAGGTCGAAGACGGAGTTGATCCATCGCTCGCCGAACCAGACCCGCGGCCGTACTCCCTGCACCTTGAGCTCGTCCGGCCGGGTGTCGGTGGCCTGCTCGAAGAGCGGAATGCGCGTCTCGCGCCACAGCTCCTTGGAGAACAGGAACGGCGAGTTCGCCGCCAGGGCCACCTGCACCCCCGCCACGGCCTGCGCGGCGTTCCAGTAGTCCGCGAACTCGTCCGGCGAGACCTGGAGGTGGAACTGGGTGCTGGTGCACGCCGCCTCCGGCGTGATCGTCTCCGCATGGGTCCGCAGCTTCTCCACCCCGTCCACCGAGATCAGCAGGTCCTCACCTCGTGCGGCGAAGATCTGCTCGTTCAGCAGGTGGTAGCGCGGATCCCCGGACAGCGACTCGGGGCCGGCGTCCTTCAGTTCCAGCGTCGGCAGAATGCCGATCATGACCAGATGCGCGCCGATCGCCGCGGCCCTCTCCTCGGCGTGGTTGAGCGCCTCGCGGATCTCCTGTTCCCAGGAGTCGGGACCGTCCGCGACCAGCCGCCGCGGCTCGATGTTGATCTCCAGATTGAAGCGGCCCAGCTCGGTCGACCAGGTGGGATCCGCGATCGCCTCCAGGACTTCCGTACTGCGCATGGCGGGCTCGGCGGCGGTGTCCACGAGGTTCAGTTCGAGCTCCAGACCGACCTGCGGCCGCTCGAAGTCGAACCGCGACTCACGCAGCATCGTCGCGAACACGTCGAGGCACGAGTGCACCTTGTTCCGGAACCGGCGACGGTCTTCACGGGTGAACTCCAGCGCCGGGACATCACGTCCCATCGGTCCCTCCCGAGTCTCGTCGGCACGGACCCCCACCTTCAGCGTCCCACTCCGCGGGCCGCCCAACCACCGAAGCCGCCGACGGCGGGCGCCGGGCGGTGCCGAAACCGCACACCTGCGACCCCGTACAACCGTGACCTGCGGGTTTCCACAGTGTGGCCACACGGTCGGACCGCTCGGGCGTAGGCTTCGCTCAGCATGGACACGGCGGGGCGGGGGCGGGGCGCATGACGGCTGGAACGGCACAGAACTGGGGATCGACCCTCGATGCGGTCGTGGTGTACGCACAGGGCGCTCTCTGCCGCCGTCTGGCCCGGGGCAGCGTGCCCCCGGGCGGCCGGGTACGGGTGACGGGACTGCCCCGCTCGCTGGACCCCGGCTCACTGCGGGCCCGTGTCCTGGGCGCCCCAGGGGTGCGTGTCACCGAGGCCCGGATCGAGGTCGAGGCCGAACCGCTCGGCCCCGACACACGCACGCACTCCGACGCCGGCACGGGCACCGGCTCGCGCGACGAGTTGCGGCGCGAGGTCGAGCGACTGCGCGACGCGCACGCGGCGGCGCGGGGACGCCGGGACCGGCAGCTGAGCCTCATCGAGGAGGTCCGGGGTCTGCACCCGGTGCCACCGCCCCGCGAGCCCGAGGACCCGCACCGCCGCACCCCGGTCGACGCGTGGCTGGAACTGGCCGATTTCGTCGACGAGCGACTGGCGGTCCTGCACAGCCGCCTCGTCGAGCTGGAGCAGGCACTGCTCCAGCTCGAGCACGAACTCGCCGTCGCCACCGACAGGCTCGCCCGCGCCTCCACCGACGCACCGTCGGCGCATGTGGAGACCACGGTCTCCGCCGTCCTGACCCTCGACGGCACCGGTGTCACGGACGAAGTAGAGGTGGAGGTGGAGTACGGCGTGCCGGGTGCCGTCTGGGTGCCTGCGTACCGTCTCACCCATCGTCAGGGCGACGGCACCGGCCGTCTGGTGCTGCGCGCCTCGGTCGCCCAGCGCACCGGCGAGGACTGGACCGGGGTACGCATCGCCCTGGCCACCGCCGACCTTCGGCGCCGCACCGACCTGCCGAAGCTCCGCTCGATCCGGATCGGACGCCGTCAGCCCGCCCCCGCGCCTTCCGGCTGGCGCGAGCCTCCTGCGGGCCTCGCCGACCTGTTCGCCGGGTACGAGGCGGCCGGCCCCCGCCCCGTCACCACTGCCGCACCGGCGGCTTCCCGGACCGGCTCCGCGCCCGGTCCCGTACCGCCTCCACCGCCACCGGCGCCACAGGGCTTCGGTGGGCCGCCCCCGGTGCTCCCGGTGCCGGGCAGCGCGTACGGCTCCTCCTCCGACACCTACGGGGGCGCGATGGCCGACCAGGCCCAGCCGGCTCCCCCGCAGCTTTCCCCCTCCCGGCCGTCGGCCCCCGCCCCGCCGGGCGGCATGCCGCGTTCCCGCGGCTTCGCGGGCGCCCCGGCCCCCATGGCCCCCGCCGCCATGGCCCCGCCGGCTCCTGGCGCCGCCGCGCCGCCGCCCCCTCCGCCTCCGCCGGCCGGTCCTCCGCAGCCGAGCGGTGCCGAACTGGACTACGCCGCTCTCGTCCTGAGCGGCCCCGCCGAGCCGGGCGGCCGCCGAGGGCGGCTGTTCCCCGCATCGCCCCATGACGCCGTGGCGGCGGACCATCGCCGTCGTGCCGAGGCGGTGGCCGCGCTGCCGCTGCCGGGGCACGCCGTTCGGCCCCGGGAGTCGGCGGGCTCCTTCGACCACCGCTTCGATGCCGCCGCCCGCGCCGACGTTCCGTCGGACGGCACCTGGCACACCGTCACGGTCGGGGAGATTCCGGTCGGTCTGCGCACCGAATACCTCTGCGTGCCGTCCGTGGAGCCGACCGTCTACGCGACGCTGGTGCTCTCCAACGCCACCGACCAGGCTCTGCTGGCGGGCCCGGTGGAGGTCACCGTCGACGACGACTTCCTGCTGACCGCCGCGCTGCCCACGCTCGCCCCCGGCGGTGTCCGCCGAGTGGGGCTCGGACCGGCCGAGGGCATCCGGGTGACCCGTCGTACGAACGTGAACGAGTCGACCGCGGGCCTGCGCAACAACGTCACCGTGCTCGACCACCGCCTCCATGTGGAGCTGGCCAACGGTCTCGCGCGGCCCGTCACCGTCGAGGTCCGCGAGAGGGTTCCGGTCGCCTCCGAACCGGACATCCGGATCGAGGAGCGGGCGGACTGGACGACACCCGCCGACGGAGCCGGGACCGAGCACCATGCCCCGGGCACCCGCATCTGGCGGGTGGACCTGCCCGCCGGTGGCACCACCGCCCTCGACGGCGGCTACGAGATCCGTATCCCGGCCGGCAAAGCCCTGGTCGGCGGCAACCGCAGGAGCTGAGACACGCCATGTCCACGGACTCGAAGCCGACCGCCGTGCCCGTCCCCACCACCGTCCCGGTCCCCGTAACCGCCGTCACCTGTCTGGAGGACCGGGCCCACATCGAGCGCTCCGTCGTGCTCGATGTGGACGCCGGCGTCCAGCGGCTGCGTCTCGGGCCGGTCAGCGCGCTGGCCGTCGACCGCACGCTCCACGCCGAGCTGACCGCCGATCACCCCGCGACCGTGCTCGACGTACGGATCGTCCGCAGCTGGACACCCAGGGGGCCGCAGCCGTCCGTCGACGACGACTCCGCCCTGCGCCTCCGCGTGCACGCCCTCGAGGAGGAGCGCTTCGCCCTGATGCAGCGCCGCGACCGGCTGTACACCCGGCTCGATCTGCTCGGCCGCCTCGCCGCCGATCTGCTGCGGGAGATCGGCGAGGGCGCCGGGTCGGGCGAGTCCGAAGGGCCGCGCTGGGCCGCCGAGTTGGACCGGGTGGACGCCGAGCGCGACGCGCACGGCGAGCGACTCCGCACGGTGGAGGCCCGGCTGACCGCGCTCGCCACCGAACTCGGGGCGGCGCAGCGGGCCATGAACGTCTCGGAGGAGGAGCCCGCCGAGCTGGTCGGCCATGTGGAGCTGACGGTGGAGGCCGCGGTCGCGGGGCCGGTCGGGCTGCGTCTGAGTCATCTCGTCCCGTGTGCGCTGTGGCGGCCCGCCTATCGGGCTGTGCTCGAAGGGGACTCGCTGACGCTGGAGACCGACGCGATGGTCTGGCAGCGTACGGGCGAGGACTGGTCGGACGTACGGCTGACGTTGTCGACGGCACGGTCGGCACTGGCCACCGAACCGCCGTCGCTCGGCGAGGACCGGCTGACGCTGAAGGACCGGACGGCGGCCGAGCGCCGCACGGTCGACGTCGAGCTGCGCGAGGAGGAGATCGGGGACCTCGGCCCTGTGCCGGTGCTCGGTCTGCCGGGGGTGGACGACGGTGGCGAGGCACGGGTCCTGAAGTCTCCCGCCGCGGTCTCCGTGCCCTCGGACGGCCGCGCCCACCGGGTGCCGCTCTCCGTCTTCACCGCGCCCACGAGCAGCGAGTACGCCTGCTCGCCCGAGGTGTCTCCGCTTGTCACGCAGGTGGTGCGGTTCGACAACCGGTCCGGCCATGTGCTGCTCGCCGGGCCCGTGGACCTGGTTCGCGGCAGCGGATTCAGCGGCCGCGGCACCCTGGACTTCACCACTCCCGGCGCCCCGGTCGAGCTCGCCTTCGGCAGCCGTGACGACCACCGGGTGGTCCGGGAGTCCGAGGAGTCCCGCGACTCCACCGGGATCACGCAGCGGACGGTCGTCACCCGCACGGTCCGGCTGCACCTGTCCCGGTTCTCCGCCCCGGGAGAGCGAGGCGAGCGGGTGGTGGTCCTCCGGGAGCGGATCCCGGTCTCCGAGGTCTCGGCGGTGGAGGTACGCCTGCGCAAGGAGGCATGCTCCCCGGCTCCTGACGTGGTCGACGCCGAGGGCATCGTCCGCTGGGACGTCCCCCTCCCGCCCGGCGGCCGCCGTACGGTCACCCTGGTCTACGAGTTGGTGGCGAGCGCCAAGGTCGCCGGGATCTGAGCTACGCCCCGCGATCAGCGGGGCGGACCGGGGGCGCAGCTGGGGCACAGCCCCCGGTAGGTGACGTCGACGTCGGACACCGTGAAGCCGAACCGCTCCTCCGCCGGGAGGCCGGCGAGGGGGTCGCCGGTCGGGTGGACGTCGCGTACGGTGCCGCAGCCGGCGCAGACGAGGTGCTGGTGCGGCCGGTGTGCGTTGGGGTCGTACCGCTTCGCACGTCCGAGGGCGGAGACCTCCACGACCTCACCGAGCAGGACCAGTTCGCCCAGGGTGTTGTAGACCGTCGCCCGGGAGATCTCGGGCAGCCGCTCCGTCGCGCGGACGTGCACCTCGTCGGCCGTGAGGTGGACGTGCTCGCCGTCGAGGACCTCCGCGACGACACGCCGCTGCGAGGTCATCCGCCAGCCACGACCGCGCAGCCGCTCCAGCAGGTCGCTCATAGGATTTCACCTTTCTCGGATGTATTCCGGGGGCGGGAGAATCGTCGGCAATTTCGCCAGGTCCCCGGCGGCTTCGGACTTCGACTGCTTGTTACGCGGTGGTGCCCTGCGTGTTCTCTTAGCGGTGCGGTCTGCGGTGCGCGACCATACGGACGCCGAGTCGCAGTGCTCGAAACCAGAAAAGCAGAAGACGACACGAGCGAGCGGTCGGCAGACGGAAACACCGCGACAGGAAGAAGGACGGACGTGTCCGGCAGCGAAAGCGAGAACCCGGCAATCTCCTCCCCGGCCCCGACGGAGACTCGCCCCAGGACGAACCGGGACTGGTGGCCGAATCAGCTGGACCTTCAGGTCCTCCACCAGCACTCGTCCCAGTCCAATCCGATGGATGAGGATTTCGACTACGCGGCGGAGTTCGCGACCCTGGACGTCGATGCGCTGAAGCGGGACGTCATGGAGGTGATGACGACGTCGCAGGACTGGTGGCCTGCCGATTACGGCCACTACGGTCCGCTCTTCATCCGGATGAGCTGGCACGCGGCGGGAACGTACCGCATCGAGGACGGCCGGGGCGGTGGCGGCTCCGGTGCTCAGCGTTTCGCCCCGCTCAACAGCTGGCCGGACAACGCGAGCCTCGACAAGGCCCGCCGTCTGCTCTGGCCGGTCAAGCAGAAGTACGGACGGAAGATCTCCTGGGCCGATCTTCTGGTTTTCGCCGGCAACTGCGCCATGGATTCCATGGGGTTCAAGACGTTCGGGTTCGGATTCGGGCGACCGGACATCTGGGAACCCGAGGAGATCTTCTGGGGACCCGAGGACACCTGGCTGGGAGATGAGCGCTACAGCGGTGACCGGGAACTTTCCGGTCCTTTCGGGGCCGTGCAGATGGGACTGATCTACGTCAATCCGGAGGGGCCGAACGGAAATCCGGATCCGATCGCCGCCGCCCGGGACATTCGCGAGACGTTCGCGCGTATGGCCATGAACGACGAGGAGACGGTCGCGCTCATCGTCGGCGGCCACACGTTCGGCAAGTGCCATGGCGCGGTCGATCCCGAATACATCGGTCCGGAGCCCGAGGCCGCTCCCATCGAGCAACAGGCCATCGGCTGGCACAACTCGTACGGAAGCGGCAAGGGCGTCGACACCCTCACCAGCGGTCTCGAGGGCGCATGGACCACGGAGCCGACGAAGTGGGACAACGGGTACCTGGACAATCTCTTCCGGTACGAGTGGGAGCTGACGACGAGCCCGGCAGGCGCGCACCAGTGGACTCCCACGGATCCCTCGGCCCAGGGCACGGTGCCCGATGCCCATGATCCGTCGAAGCGGCACGCTCCCATGATGCTGACGACGGACCTCTCGCTGAAGCTGGATCCCGTCTACGGTCCGATCTCGAAGAGCTTCCACGAGAACCCGGAGCGGCTCGCGGAGGCGTTCGCCAAGGCGTGGTACAAGCTGCTGCACCGTGACATGGGGCCCCTCTCGCGCTATCTCGGCCCGTGGATTCCCGAGCCGCAGCTGTGGCAGGACCCGGTCCCCGCGGTCGATCACCAGCTGGTCGGGGACGCGGAGATCGCCGATCTCAAGAGGAGGATCCTCGCCTCGGACCTGTCCGTCTCCCAGCTGGCCACCGCCGCTTGGGCGTCGGCGGCGAGCTTCCGTGGCACCGACAAGCGCGGCGGGGCCAACGGGGCACGGATCCGGCTCGCTCCGCAGAAGGACTGGGAGGTCAACGATCTGCCCGAGGTGGCCGAGGTGGTGCGGACCCTCGATCAGATCCGGCAGGCGTTCAACGACTCCCAGACCGGCGGAGTGAAGGTCTCGCTCGCCGACCTGATCGTCCTGGGCGGCTGCGCGGCCGTCGAGCAGGCCGCGAAGAACGCCGGGCACGCCATCACGGTCCCGTTCTCGCCCGGGCGCACGGATGCCTCGCAGGAGCAGACCGACGTGGAGGCGTTCTCCGTGCTCGAACCGAGGGCGGACGCGTTCCGCAACTACCTCCGGGCCGGAGAGAAGCTGCCGCCGGAGACACTCCTGCTGGACCGCGCCAACCTGCTGACGCTGACCGCGCCCGAGATGACGGTTCTGATCGGCGGGATGCGGGCCCTGAACACCGGCTTCAAGCAGTCCCGGCACGGCGTGTTCACCGACCGGCCGGAGACGCTGACGAACGACTTCTTCGTGAACCTGCTCGACATGGACACGGAGTGGAAGGCGTCGACCGCGACGGAGAACGTGTTCGAGGGCCGGAATCGCGCGACGGGGGAGGTCAAGTGGACCGCCACCGCCGTCGATCTCGTCTTCGGTTCGAACTCCCTGCTCCGAGCCGTCGCGGAGGTGTACGCCTCGGACGACGCGGGAGAGAAGCTCGTGCGTGACTTCGTGGCGGCGTGGGACAAGGTGATGAACCTCGATCGGTTCGACCTGTCCTGACTCCGGTGCCCCGGTCGGCCGTTCCGGCGGCCGACCGGGGCCTCAGCCCGGGGCCGGGCGCAGTCGATCCACCCCGGTGAGGGCGCCCTCGGCGCGACGGCCTTCCGGAGTGGACCGAAGGTCCACAACCCCGCTGCCTAGCAAGCCCCTGTCAGGTAAGTTCCTTCTGTGCACGCTGAGTTGATCTCTTGATGCGCAAGTGACAGGGGGAGGCGCGAGCGCCATGGGCGGGAGACTGTACGGTCAGCAGGCTCTGCAGGAGGGGTTCGTCCCGCGGCTGGTGGGGCTGCATCACAAGGACGGGTACCTGGTCCCCTTCGCCTATCCCAAGGGCGCGCCCGTCGTCCGGATCGTCGGCGGACGGGGAAGCGGCAAGACCGCCCTGCTGGGTGCCGTCCATGACGCGTACAACGGCCGGGTACCGCTCGCCCGGGTCGACCTCGGGGCTCCGGGATTCGGCGAGCCCGGAATCGCAGACGGCGACGACGACGTCCCCAACGCTTCACGCATCACGCACCTGCTCTATCTCCTCGCGTACAAACTCGGCCTGGAGGTAAGGCACTTCGGCAGACCGATGGCCTTCCCCCGGCTGTCGCTGGGGCTCCTCGTCGTCACCGCCTGGCGCCCGCTGAACAGCGGCGAGAACGATGTGCGACCGCCCGACCTGCGCAGGGCGGAAGCGGATCTGCGTACGCTCATCACCGCCGAGGACCCCGACGTCCGCCGCCGCAGGGAGAGCCTCGGCCGCTGGTTCGACCTCGTCACGGACAACCTCCCGCTGGTGCTGTCCGCCGTCCCCGGCCTGGACACCATCGCCGGGATCGTCCTCGACGCCGCCCGGGCGCAGCTCGTCAAGAACGAACCGGACAAGGGCGCGCTCGCCTGGTGGGGCAGCCGGCTGCATCGCTCCCAGGGCTACCAGGGCGACTCGCTGCAGCGGCTCTTCCAGTTCGTCCGCGGCTTCCGCAGGCTCGACGACCGCAGACGCACCGCCGAGGAACACCTCGTCGCCGCCCTCCTCGACGACATCGACGCCAACTACGGCACACTGCGACGGCTCAACAAGAAGCCCCGACCGCTCCTGCTCCTCGACAACGCCCACACCGACGTCGGACGAGCCTTCCTCGACCTGCTCGACGCCGGACACGGCGGCGACGCGACGGGGAAGGCCCCGACGCGGCCCGTCGCCCTCGCCACCCTGCTCGGCAGGGGCCACGGGTACCAGCCGCTGGGCGAGGTCGGCGGCGACGCCGTACCGCAGGCACGGCCCCTGGTACTGAGCGTCCCCGACATCGAACCGGCCCACATCGCGGAGATGCTCAGCCTCGTCGACTACCCCGACCATCTGCCCCGCGTCGTCGCCCGCTACAGCGGCGGCCGGGCGGCGAGCGCCCGGATCCTGGCGGACGCGGCCGTGCGCCGTGTCGAGGACGTGGGCACGATACGCGGCGGGGAGCTCCTCGACGAGGCCGCACCGGCGCTCCTCGCCAAGCTGCTGCCCGATCCGGTGATGCGGGAGCGCCTGGTGCTGCTGTCCGCCGCGGCCGACGCGGGCACCCGTCGCGGGCTGTGGACCTTCTCCCATCCCGAGGACCACTCCGAGGAGATGGTCGCCGTCCGCGTCCGCGAGGCCGACGACTACCGGACCCGCTCCTGCCTCGACGGCGACCGCGCCCTCGATCTGCTGCTGCGGCACCGCCTCGCCGCCACCGTCACCCACGAGCGCTGGCGCGACACCCAACTGCGGCTGCGCTCCCTGTGCGACCCGCGCAGTGACACCTATCTGCACCACACGCTCGCCCTGGGCCGGATCGAGGAGGTGGTCAGCGTCCTGCACCACCGGTTCACCGTCTCCCCGCCCGGCGCATGGCTGACCTCGCTCAACCTGATCTGCGCCGCACCCCATCCCCGCGAGGGCTACGAGCCCCCGGCCGGGAGCCCCACCCTGTCGTGCACGGCCTGCGGCAGCGACGCGCCCGGCCCGCACCACGATGCCGTCGCCTCCCTGGTGCCCCTGCTGTGGCGGCTGTCCGACCCGCTCACTCTCGCCCCGCGCGAGGACGAGCTGACCACCGTCCGCATCGCGCTGGAGACGCTGTACGGCAACAAGGCCGCGCACGCCGCCTACCGCGAGGCGTCCGCCGCCTGGCCGGCCCGTCTGCGGGCCGGAGCACAGGCTCCCGACCTGCCCGTTCAGGAAGGTGCCGCGTCATGACGTCGTTCATCTCGAGACTCCCCGGCGGACCCCTCACCAAGGCGGCCGCTCTCGTCCTCACCCTGGCCGTGCTCGGCGCCGCCGTGTGGGCCGGCATCGTCGTCCTCGGACCGGATCCGGCCTGCGGAAAGGGCATCGAGGAACGGGGCCCCGAAGGCTCCCGGGAATGCACGGGCGTCACCGACGGCAGTTTCGTCTTCGCGGACAACCTCAAGGAGGTCAGCGCACGGATCAAGGCGGAGAACGAGCGGATCAAGGGTGAACCGCATGTGTCCGTCGCCGTGATGCTGCCGATGGCCCCGGCGCAGACCTTCGAGCAGCAGAAGACGCTCCATGAGGTGCAGGGCGCCTACCTCGCCCAGTACCGCGCCAACCACGACTCCAACAGCAAGAAGCCCGCGATACGGCTCCTGCTCGCCAACCCCGGTCGCAGCCATACGCATTGGCGGCCCGTCGCCGAACAGCTCGGCACCATGTCGGAGTCCACGACCGACAACCTCCGGGCGGTGATCGGCTTCGACGTCTCCACCGCCACCACCCAGGCCGCCATCGCCTACCTCACCCGGGAGCGCGGCATCCCGGTCGTCGGCGGCCCCATCACCGCCGACGACTCCGGTAACAGCGCCGAACGCCCCGACGCGTACCCGGGCCTCGCGCGGGTCGTGCCCACGACCACCGACCAGGCCAAGGCCCTGTCCCACTTCAACAAGGGCATCGATCCCAGGCACACCCTGGTCGTCGAGGACATCCGCACCGGCGACAACTACGTCGACGCGCTCAAGCGGGCGTTCGCCGAACGGACCCTCGGATCGCCCCGCGCTCCCGAGCAGTTCCGCGCGCCCGAGGAGTTCCACGAGGAAGGCACCACCGCCAACGCCTTCGACCAGATGGTCGACACGATCTGCACCTCGGCGGCCAAGGTCATCTACTTCGCCGGACGACCCGTCCAGCTGCGGCAGTTCGTCAACGAACTGGGCAACCGGGGCTGCACCGAGAAGAAGTACACCGTCATCACCGGCTCCGGCGCCTCCACCCTCTCCTCGGACAAGCTGCTCGACTGGGACGCCTTCCGCAAGGGCGTGACCCTCCAGTACGCCGCCGTCGCCCACCCCGAGGCCTGGACCGACCGCAAGGCGCCCGCCACGGGAGGCTCCGCCGCCGCCTTCCGTACCCTGTCCGAACTCGCCACCAGCAAAGAGGTCGGAAACATCGGCCCGGTGGAACTCACCGACTCGCGGACCATCACGTTCTACGACGCCGGTCTCACCGCGATCACCGCCATCCGGATGCGCGACGACGGCGACCCCGTCATTCCCACGCTCGGCCGCATCAGCGACTCGTGGCTGCGGCTGCACGGCATGGGCAAGGTCGACGGCGCGAGCGGCTGGATCTGCCTGGACAACTACGGCAACCCGTACAACAAGGCGGTCTCCGTGGTGGAACTCGCCCCCGACGCGCCAGGCCGCATCCGCTTCGTCGGCCTCGCCTGGCCGACGGGCCGCCCCACCCCGGCGGACTGCACCGCGAGCCGCACCTGACGCACCTGACGCACCTGACGCACCACGGAACGTCGCGTAGATCTCGCGGATCTCGGTCAAGAACTCGCCGGCGTGCTCGGAGCGATCGGGTTCCCCAACCACCGCGTCCTGGCCGGTACCCGTTCCCCGCGCATCACCAGGGACGCGGGCCCCACCACCGTGCCGGCCGCCAGCGAGGCACCGGGCAACGCGATGGAGTGCGGCCCCAGCGTGGCTCCCACGTCCAGTCGGATCCGGTCCAGCTGCAACACCCGGTCGTGGAAGACGTGCGTCTGCACCACGCAACCGCGGTTGACCGAGGCTCCATCCCCGATACGGACCAGGTCGGTCTCGGGCAGCCAGTGGGTCTCGCACCACACGCCGCGGCCGATCCGGGCGCCGAGCGAGCGCAGCCACAGGTTGAGGAACGGCGTACCGAGCAGCAGCCGGCCGAGCCAGGGCATGGCCAGTTCCTCGACAAAGGTGTCATAGAGCTCGTTCCGCCAGACGAAGGAACTCCACAGTGGGTGGCGGCCTGTCCTGAACCGCCCCACCACAAGCCATTTCGCGGCAGTGGTGGCCAGACAGGCGAGTATGCCCGCGCACAGCAGCACCACTCCCGCCAGGGCCGCGGCCACCAGCAGTCCGTAGCGTACGGCGAGCACCTGGAGTGCTACTGCGGCCAGGCTGCCGATGAAGGCCGTACCCATGATCGGTACAAGCCGGCACGCCTCCACGGCTGCCCGGGCGAGCACCAGTCTCCGCGGCGGGGCCCAGGTCCGTCCAGGATCCCCTTTCTCCCGTACCCGGGGCCATGAGAAGCCCGGCCTGCCCAGCCAGGACGATCCGGGTTCGGCATGCGCGGGGACGTCCGAGAGCACCCCGACCAGGGCGTCTTGGGGAAGCTCCCGGCCCGGTCTCACGATCCCGGAGTTGCCGACGAAAGCACGCCGCCCGACGCGGGAAAAGTCGAGCCGGAGCCAGCCGCCACGCAGCTCGAACGGCGCCACCAGGGTGTTATCGGCAAGGAACGCCTGGTCGCCTACCCGCATCAGTCCCGGCAGCCCCAGCACGGTGGAAACCTCCGCCTGCCGCCCGACCCTGGCCCCGAGCAGTCGCAGCCACAACGGCGTCAGCAGGCCCGCGTAGAAAGGGAAGAGCGAGGTCCGGGCCATACCCATGAGCCGTGAGACCAACCAGGCGCACCAGGTGACCCTGCCACACGTGGGATGGTACCCGGGAGTCAGAACTCGGCCCGCGAGCCGCACCAGCACGACGGTCAGCGTCGCATAGCAGCCCATCGCCAGCAGGACGAGCAGCGGGGTCAGCAGCAGCAGGTCGAGCATGACGGCGCCGAGGCCAGGTTCGTCGCCCACGAGACGGTTCAGGACCAGCAGCGCCGGTAGGGAGGCCGCCAGTGGCAGCAGCCCCAGGGCCGACAAGGCCGCACTGTAGGCCAGTTCCCAGCGCCGCGAGCGTCGCCGGACCGGCTGCGGCCAGTCGTGGCCCGCGCGCGGGGCACCGGATATCCGCCGTGCCGGTGAGCCGTACCACCGCTCATCCGCAGGCACTTCGCCATCCACACAGCTGCCGGGTGCGAGATCCGCTCCGCTGCCCACCTTGGCACCGGGCATCAGCATGCTGCGGGCGCCCACTCGGGCGCCGTCCCCGATCTCGACCCGGCCCAGATGGAGCACATCGCCGTCCAGCCACCAGCCGGCCGCGTCCACCTCGGGCTCCAGAACACATCCGGAGCCGAAACGGGCCATCCCGGTCACCGGCGGCATGGCGTGCAGATCCACGCTCTGCCCCACCGCGCAGCCCAACGCCTTGGCGTAGCGGGCAGCCCAGTGAGTGCCGAGCAGTGAGGCCATACCGAGTACGGTCCCCATTCGTTCAGCCGCCCACAGCCGCAGGTGCACCGAGCCGCCACGGGGGTGCGTACCGGGTCGGAACCCGGCGGTGAGCAATCGGCCGACGGCCGCCCCGATCACGACGCGGCCGGGGGCGCTGAACAGAGCCAGCCAGCCCGCAGCGATCAGCCACCACGAGTTCCGTGGGGCCCAGGGCCGCGGACCGAGGAGATTGTCCAGCACGGCCAGTACGACCAGCAGCCGTATCCCGACCACGGCGCACAGCACGGTCACCACCACGAGCTGCACCGCACCGGTCCAGCGGGGGGTGGGCAGGATCGTGCGCCCGACCTCGCCGCCGGCCTCCAGTTCATCCAGCCGTGCGGCGAGGTCCTGCAGCCGGGGACACTGGTAGACATCGGTGACGGAAACCCCGGGGACGCGTTCGCGCAGTGTCGACACCAGCTGCGCGACGGACAGGCTCGTACCGCCGAGAGCGAAGAACTCGCTCTCCTCCTCGGGGCGGAGTCCGAGCAGGCTCTCCCAGAGGTCGGCCAGCCATCCTGCGGTGCCGGTCGGCCCTGGGTCCGCCCCCGGAGCGGTGCCTGTTGACGTGGCATGCCGCTCAACCAGCGGCCAGGGCAGGGCGTCACGGTCGACCTTGCCGGACGTGCCGGTGGGAAGACCGTCGACGACGGCCAGCAGGGGGACCAGCGGCTGGGGCAGCCGGGCGAGCAGCAGGACCCTGGCGGCAGCGGTGTCGAAGTGCCGGCGGCCGTCCCCCTGCAGGACCAGGTATCCGACCAGGACCTGGCCGCCCGCCCGGGTGGCGCGTATGGCGGCCGCGGCGGCACATACCCCGGGCAGCGACTGGAGCGCGGCATCGATCTCGCCGAGTTCCACACGCCGGCCGGACAGCTTCACCTGCTCGTCCGCCCTCCCCACGTACACCAGTCCCAGAGGGTCGGCGCGAACCAGGTCGCCGCTGCGATAGGCGCGGAGGCTGCACAGAAAAGGGTGCGGCTGGAACTTCTCGGCGTCCTTGGCAGGGTCCAGGTAACGGGCTGTCCCGACCCCGCCGATCACGAGCTCTCCGATCTCGCCCGGGGCCACGGGCTGGTTGTCCGGGCCCACGACGGCCAGTTCGCAGCCCGCCAACGGTGCGCCGATGCGCACGGGCTGACCGGGGACCAGCCGGGCGGCACAGGCCACCACGGTGGTCTCCGTGGGACCGTAGGTGTTCCACAGCTCGCGCTGTGGAGCGGCGAGCCGGTCGACCAGTTCGGCGGGGCACGCCTCTCCGCCCAGGACGAGCAGCCGCACTCTCGTGAGGCACTCAGCCGGCCACAGGGCGGCCAGGGTCGGAACGGTGGAGACGACAGTGACACCGCGCTCCAGCAGCCACGGCCCCAGATCGGCACCGGCTCTGACCAGCGAGCGCGGTGCCGGAACCAGACAGGCGCCGTGGCGCCATGCGAGCCACATCTCCTCGCAGGAGGCATCGAAGGCGACGGACAGCCCGGCCAGCACCCGGTCCCCCGGTCCCAGCGGTCGGTGCCGGAGGAACAACTGTGCCTCCGCGTCCACAAAGGCAGCAGCCGAGCGGTGCGTCACGGCCACGCCCTTGGGGCGGCCCGAGGTACCGGAGGTGAAAATGACCCAGGCGTCGTCGGCCGGGCAAGGCTGACCCGCCTGGCCGCACGGCACGCGGCCGGGGACCGGACGGACCGTCCCGCTTTCGCCGATGACGGCGCAGACCTCCGCGTCGGCCCAGACGACCGCGGCACGCCGGTCCGGGTCCTCGGCGTCCACAGGGACATAGGACGCGCCCGCGCGGAGCACCGTGAGCACGGCGGTGTAGAGGTCCACGGTTCCGGACGGCACCTGGACTCCGACCCGGTCCCCCACGCCGACACCGAGCACAGCGAGGTCACGTGCCAGCAGGCCGGCCCGGTCCCACAGCTCGCGGTAGCTGAGGACCACGCCGTCTGCGTCGAGCGCGGGTGCGTCGGGGTACCCCCGAACGGACGCCTCCAGGATGTCGAGCAGGGTGCGCGGGGGCATGGCCGGCGCGGCGGCCCAGACCGCGCCGAGCCAGTTTCGCTCGCGCTCCGGGGAGCCCTCCTTGCCGTACCCGTTGGCAGGTTGAGATGGCCGCCCGCCCGGGCGGGGCCGCGGATGTTCCCGGTGAGTCCAAGCCGGCTCCTGAGGCGACTCGGTCATCCGGATTCCTTACGGCGGGGGCTCGATGCGCTCCACGAACACACGCGGCGGGCGCGGGGAGGATGCGGGACTCACAGGAGGAAAAGGCCATGGGGCGGCGCTGCACCGAGCGGGACGGCCCCCAGCCGCGCGGGCACTGCGGCGCCACAGCCCCTCTCAGGTCCAACGGCCCCATACGAACACACGCCTTTCGGGGCCGCATCCTGTGCGCGCGGAGGTGGCGGGGCATGTCCCGTCGGGTGGTGTGACCGGGGAGCCCCTCAGCCCACGCGCGTCCTGGGCAGGTGCATCGTTTGCGTGAACCTGACCTCAGGTTGTCCCCAGAAGAGCCACTGCCCATTCCCGGCGATGCCCGGGCCGGCCGCTCCTCCCCCGCCTACGGGGCACAGCGCGTGTCCTCGACGGCGGGCTCGCGAGTCTCACCGGGGTGCGCGACGTGGTCAGTTCGCGCCCGACGCGGGTCCCGCCAGGCCGTGCAGCAGCAGGGCGGTGAGGGTGTCGACGACCTCCTCGTCGGTTGCCTGCGGGCCGTCCTCCCGTGCCGTGATGACCGCGAACCCGAGCATCGAGACCATCGCCCCCATGGCCGCGGCAACCAGCGCCGGGTCGCCCGGCAGTTGGTGGCCGCGCCCGCGGAGCCACTCCAGGTGCTCGCGGAGGGTCGCCGTCTCCTCGGCCAGACTCGCCCATGCGCGGCCCTCGCCGGGCGGGCCGGCGAAGTTGGTCTGCATCAGGGCCACGACCACCGGCAGGTGGTCTCGCACGACCCGCCAAGTGACGGCGAGATGGTCGCGCAGCTGGTCAGGGTCCGTCAGATCGTGGTCGACCGGGTGGCCGCCCGCGCCGATCTCGGTGTCGGCCTGTGCGTTCAGATCCTGCATCAGGGCTTGGAGCAGGGCGTTCTTGTCCGCGAAGTGGGCGTAGAAGGAGCCGGTGGCACGCCCGGCCTCGCGGGTGATGTCGGTGATCTTCGTGTCGAGATAGCCGCGCTCGGCGAACAGCCGCCGGGCCGCGTCCTTCAACGCCGTCTCGGTCTCGGCGGCCTTCTCCTTGCGTACGCCCATCACGTGAGTCCTCTCGTCGGGCTTGACGCGCGTCAGCCCCCTGCTCCATTGTGAACCACAGTTCGGTGAACTTGGATTCACTGAATATCGATTCAGGGGGTTTGGATGAACGTCATGGTGATCGGCGGCGGAGTGGCGGGCGCGGCAAGTGCCCTGGCGCTACGACGACTTGGCGTGGAGGTCACGGTGTACGAGGCGTATGCCGAACCGGCGGGCCAGGTGGGCTCGTTCCTGAGCCTGGCGTCCAACGGTCTGCGCGTACTGCGCTCCCTCGGCGTACTGGACCGGGTGCAGCGGGCCGGGATCGACGTGCCCGGCCAGCGCATGTGGTCGAGCTCGGGCAAGTTGCTGGGGGACGTTCCGCGAGGTCGGCTCAGCGGCGACGCGCTGCACAGCGTGACCCTCATGCGGGGCGACCTGGTCGAGGCGCTGCGCGCGGAGGCCCTGGCGGCCGGAGCCGCCGTCGTCACGGGTGAGCGCCTGGTGGACACGGTCACCACCGAGAACGGCGTACGGGCGGTCTTCGCCAGCGGCCGTACGGAGGAGGCGACGCTGCTCATCGGCGCGGACGGCATCTGGTCGGCGACTCGGTCGCTGCTCGACCCGCAGGCACCCACGCCCGAGTACGCCGGCCTCTACAGCATCTCGGGCATCGCCGAGGGCATCGAGACCGAACCCGGCTTCTTCAACATGACGTTCGCCCGGAACGGCGCCTTCATCCACCTCGCCGCTCCCGGCGGCAAGGTCTGGTGGTCGGCCCAGGTCTCGTGTCCCGCGCAGCCGGAGCTCGGCCTCACCGAGGAGGAGTGGCTTCGCCGCCTCACCGGGCTCTACCGGCACGAGCAGGTGCCGTCCGCGATCCTCGCGGCGACCGTGGAACTGCACCGCCCCACCCTGATGCACAGGCTCGGCGCGGTCCCGGTCCGCCACAACGACCGCGTCGCGCTGCTCGGCGACGCCGGACACCCCGTCGGCGCGGGTCAAGGCGCGTCGATGGCCCTGGAGGACGCACTGGTCCTGGCCCGGTCACTGGCCACGGAACCCTCGGTGTCCGCCGCCCTCTCGGCCTACGACGCCGCCCGCTCGGACCGCATCGCCAAGATGGTCAAGGCGGCCTCGGGCAACCGTGACGCCAAGACGGCCGGCCCGCTGGCGCGGAGGATGCGAGACCTGGTGATGCCGGTGGCGGTCCCGCTCTTCTTCGAAAAGGCCACGGCCTGGCTCTACACCCACGACTGCGGCGAACTGCCCACCGGCCGGGCGGATGGAGACTCCCAGGCCCGTAGCTCACGACTCTGAGGGACCGCGGCACCACGTGCGGCTCACCCAGGAGTCGTTCGGCCCGGACAGTCCCACGCGGCGATTCTGCGCCATGGACTGCCCGGGCATGCGCGCGGTGCCGACCGCAGGTGTCAGGCCCCGAGCCCGGCGAAGAAGGCGCGGACGTCGGTGACGAACTCCTCCGGCTGCTCCAGCGCGAGGAAGTTGCCTCCGCGCTCCAGCTCGCTCCAGTGGGTGATGTGGTGATCCCGCTCGGCGAAGCGGCGGATGGCGACATCCGTGCCCAGGGCGACGGCCACGCCGGTCGGGACGGTGCCGCGCGGCTTCGGGGCCCAGGCGCTCGCGTCGTGGCCCGCTTCGTAGTAGAGGTTCGCCGAGGAGCCGGCCGTACCGCTGAACCAGTAGACGCTGACGTTCGTCAGCAGACGGTCGCGGCCCACGGCGTCCTCGGGGAGCTCAGCGGCAGGGTCCGTCCACTCCTTGAACTTCTCCACGATCCAGGCGAGTTGGCCGACCGGCGAGTCGTGCAGCCCGTAGGCGAGGGTCTGCGGGCGAGTGGACTGGATGGCGTTGAAGCCCATCTTGTCCTGCTGGAAGTTCTCCAGCCGGGCCAGTCGCTCCTGCTCGGGGCCGGTCAGTCCCCCGAACTCGGCAGGGTCCCCGGAGGGGAAGGTGATCAGGCCGTTCACGTGGATGCCGGCGACCTTGTCCGGTGCCTGGCGCCCCATCTCGGCGGCGATCCAGGCGCCGCCGCCCGTGCCCTGAACGCCGTAGGAGTCGTAGCCGAGCCGGCCCATGAGCTCCACGAACGCGCCTGCGATGCGGCCGGTGTTCCAGCCGGCCTCGCCGAGCGGACCGGAGAAGCCCGTGCCGGGCGTGGAGGTCACGATGACATGGAAGTCCTGCGTCAGCGGTCGAATGACATCGACGAACTGCATGAACGAGCAGGGCCAGTCGTGCACCAGAAGCAGCGGGACAGCCGCCTCGTGCTGCGAACGGACGTGCAGGAAGTGGATGTTCTGGCCGTCGATCTCGGTGGTGAACTGGGGGAACTCGTTGAGCTCCGCCTCCGCCTTGCGCCAGTCGAAGCCGTCGGCCCAGTACGCGGCCAGACCCTTGAGGTAGTCGGTGGGCACACCCCGGCTCCAGCCGGTGCCGGGGATCTCACTGCCCCAGCGGGTGCGCGCCAGCCGATCGCGCAGATCGTCGAGCTCCTCCTGCGCGATGTCGATGCGGTACGGGTGGATCCGGGCGTCGGTGTTGCTGCTGGTCTCCATGGGTAAGACAGTATTCTGCATATAGGCACGATGCCTTCCTAATAACACCTCAGGCTTGGTTTCATGCTCGACACTTCCGCGCGTCTACTGCGTCTGCTCTCCCTGTTGCAAACCCCGCGAGCCTGGCCGGGATCCGAACTGGCGGAGCGCCTGGGCGTGAGCGGCCGAACCATCCGCAACGACATCGACCGGCTGCGCGAACTCGGCTATCCCGTGGACGCCACGCGCGGAGCCACCGGCGGCTACCGGCTGGGCGCCGGGGCGGCGATGCCCCCACTGCTCCTCGACGACGAGGAGGCCGTCGCGGTGACGATCGCGCTGCGCATCGCTGCGCGGGGCGCCGTCCCCGGCACCGCCGAGACCTCGCTCCAGGCACTGGCCAAGGTCGAGCAGGTGCTGCCCTCACGGCTGCGCCGACGGGTGCGGACACTCCAGGCGTACACCGTGGCCGTACCGGCCGACCGTCCGGCCCCGGCCGTCTCCGCGGACGTACTGACGACCCTGGTATCCGCCTGCCGCGACCAGGAACAGCTGCGCTTCGACTACCTGGACCACGCCGGCCGGCCCAGCCGCCGCATCGTGGAGCCGTATCGGGCGGTGAACTGGGGACAGCGCTGGTACCTGGTGGCGTGGGACGTCGAGCGCGAGGACTGGCGGACCTTCAGGGTCGACCGGATCCAGCCCCGCACCCCGACCGGACCGCGCTTCGCCCCGCGCGAACCGCCCGGCGGGGACATCGCGGCGTACGTCTCCCGTCGTGTGTCCGGCGCCGCCTGGCGCCACCACGCACGGGTGACCGTCCACGCCCCGGCGGCGGCGGTGGTCGAACGGATCAACCCCGCGGTCGGCACGGTCGAGGCGATCGACGCCGACACCTGCCTCCTGATCACCGGCGCCGACACCGTACAGACCCTCGCCCTCCACCTGGGCATGCTCGACTTCGACTTCGACGTCACCGAGCCCCCGGAACTGGTCGACCACCTGCGCCGTCTCGCGGACCGCTACGGCCGCGCGACACCACCTGTCCACTGAGGCGAGGCGCTCTTCGTGCAGAAGGGTCAGACGGGGAGGCGGCCCCACGGCACCGGGTCGCGGGAAGGCTACGAGCCCTCCGCCAGTCCCTCCCAGTGGTCGGCGAGCGCCTGGAGCGTGGCGACGAGCGGTGCGCGCTCCGCCTCGCCGAAGGACTCCAGGAGGATCTTGTCGAGCGACCGGGTACGGTCGTTGGCCTCGCGGAGGGTCTCACGACCCGCGTCGGTGAGGTAGAGCAGCTTGCGGCGGCCGTCGGAGGCCGCGGTTCGGCGGTCGAGCAGGCCGCGGTTCTCCAGCCTGCGGGCCACGTCGGCCATGGTGGACGTGTCCAGGGAGACGGCGGCGGCCATGGAGCGCTGATCCCGGCCGGGGTTGGCCTCCACGGTCTGCAGCACCGCGAACTGGGGGCCCGTCAGTACCGGGTCCACCTCGCGTGCCCACACCGCGAGATACGCCTGGTAGAGGCGGCGGACCTGATAGCCGGGTGCGGCTGTCAGGGCAGCCGGAATCTCCGGGGTGGTCTCGGCGGGCGGGGTCTGGTCGGCCATGGGGCCTACTTAAGCACGCACGGCCGACGCCGAGCGAGGGCGGGTGACGGCATATCGGTGGTCGTCGCAGAGGGCGACGCGTGGGAGCACCCGCGCGGTCAGGGACCCGAATCGGGATGGATCGAGCCCGGACGGTCGGCCAGCCGGAGGCCGCTGCCTCCTCCCTTCATCGCGATGATCTCGGCCGCGATGGACACGGCGGTCTCCTCCGGGGTCCGGGCGCCCAGGTCCAGGCCGATCGGGCTGCACAGTCGCTTCAGTTCGGCCTCTGCCAGTCCTGCATCCGTGAGCCGGTTCCACCTGTCCTGGTGGGTGCGCCGGGAGCCCATCGCCCCGATGTAGCCGACGTCCGGCAGGCGCAGCGCGACCTCGAGCAGCGGGACGTCGAACTTGGGGTCATGCGTCAGCACGCAGAGCACGGTTCTCGCGTCGATCCGCCCGGCCTCCGCCTCGGCGCGGAGATACCGGTGCGGCCACGCCACGACGACCTCGTCCGCGCCGGGGAACCGGGCCGCGGTGGCGAACACCGGACGCGCGTCGCACACGGTGACCCGGTGGCCGAGGAGCGATCCCGTACGCGCGAGGGCCGCCGCGAAGTCGATGGCGCCGAACACGATCATCCGGGGCGGTGGCGCGAAGGACTCGACGAACACCCGCAGCCCCGCGCCCGGGACGTCCGGGTCTCCGTCACGGCACGCTCCGTCCGCGCTGTAGCGCAGCACGGTGGATCGGCCGGCGTCCAGCAGACCGCGGGCGTCATGGCGTACGAGACGGTCCAGACGCTCCGAGCCGGTGCCGCCCACCACCCGGTCCGGCAGGACGACCATGCGGCGGCCGAGGCGTTCCGGCGGCCCGGTGATCACGGTGGCCACCGCGACCGGCCGTCCGGCCCGTACCGTCTCGGCCACCTCACCCAGCTGCGGAAACGTCTCGGGGTCGATCCTCTCCACGAACACGTCGAGCGTGCCGCCGCAGGTCAGCCCGACCGCGAAGGCGTCGCTGTCGGACACTCCGTACCGCTGGAGCACCGGACGCGCCCCGGTGAGCGCCTCCTGCCCCAACTCGTAGACGGCGCTTTCGACACAGCCGCCCGAGACGCTGCCGACCGCCTCGCCTCCGGGTCCCACCAGCATCGAAGCGCCCGGCCGGCGCGGGGCCGAGGAGTGGGTGGCCACCACGGTGGCCAGGGCCACTGCCTTGCCCTCGGCCCACCAGGACATCAGCGGGTCCATCACGTCACGCATGAGCCGCTCCTTCCACGCCGGCCGACTCGACGGTGCGCCCCGCTCACGGCTGGGCCGCTGCGACCCGCCCGCCGAGCAGGCTGCCGGCGCCCGGCACGACGGGGGGCAGGCCGAGCTCCGTCAGGATGCGGAACGCCGTGGACGTGGCCGCCGACAGCACGGGCAACCCCGCTTCGTCCTCGACCGGCTGGATCGACGCGAGGGACGGCATCTGTACGCACGCCGACAGCACCAGGGCGTCGGCCCGGCGCAGGTCGAGGCGCCGCCAGTGCTCGCGCAGATCGGCCGGGTCGAGTCGGGCGACCGCCAGGTTGTCGGGCACTTCGAGGCTGAGGGCGTCCACCACCTCGATGCCGGCGTCCTCGATGTACTCGACGACCTGGGCGGTGAGCCCCTTCATGTACGGCGTGATGATGGCGACGCGCCGGGCTCCGAGGGCCCCGATGCCGCTGAGCAGGGCACCGGCGCTGGAGACCACCGGGGCCTCGGCGCCCTCGGCGCGCAGCACGGAGGTGATCTCGTTCTCGGCCACGCAGTGGTGGCCGGGGCCTTGGGCCATGATGGCGACCAGGCAGGCGGTGGCGACGACGTCGGGGCGGGCGTCGGCCAGTTCGAGTGCGGCGCGCCGGGTCTGCGCGTTCATCCCGCGCAGTTCCTCGGGGGTGACGTGCTTCATGCGCATCCGGCTGCTGTGGAACACGAAACGGTCGTCGGGCTCGACGGCCTCGCGGGCGCTCAGCATCCGCGGCAGTTCGGTCTCCATGGTCAGGTTGGAGCTGGGCACGATCATGCCGATGTGATGGTCCGTCATGGGTTTGTCCTCCGGTGGTGTGCGGCGCGGGTCGGTGCCACTCCCCCGTACGGAGCGCCGAGTACGGCGGTCCGGCGGCGGGGGCTACGAGCCCGAAGTCAGTCCCACCCAGTGGTCGGCGAGGGACGTCAGCGTGTGCAGAAGGGTGTGGTGTTCGGCGTCGCCGTACGGCTCCATCAGAAGCCGGTCCAGCGCCCGTGCCCGCCGGTCGGCCTCACGGAGAAGGTGCTCGCCCTCCTCGGCGATATGGAGCAGTTTGCGGCGGCCGTCGTCGGCCGCGGTGCGGCGGGTGATCAGACCCCGGGTCTCCAGACGTCGGGCCACGTCCGCCATGGTCGAGGTGTCCAGCGCCACCGCGGCGGCGAGGGAGCGCTGATCGCGTCCGGGACATGCCTGGACGGTCTGGAGGACGGCGAACTGCGGGCCGGTGAGCACGGGGTCCACCTCGCGCAGCCACGCGGCGAGGTACGCCTGGTAGAGGCGGCGCACCTGGTAGCCGGGGGCGGCGGTCAGGGCGGCCGGGGACTGGGCTGCGGTCCTGGACGTCGGTTCCGCGTCATACATGACCACGCTTACGCACGCTGCCGGCTGTCGGTGGCGGGGTCGGTGCCCGGCTGGAGGTCGGTGTCGGGTCGGCCGGGGTCGGGGGCGGGCTGGGAGAGGACGGTGCTCAGGGCCGATCGCAGGGCCGCGAGGGCTGCCGTCGGAGCGTCCCAGAAGATCATGTGTCCGGCGCCGGGGATGCCGTGCAGGGTGGCCGCCGGGTTCGCCCGGGAGGCCTCCTCGACACCGGATGCGGTGACGACCGGGCTGTCGGCCCCGTGCAGGAGGGCGACCGGTGTCGGGACCCGGGGCCACCAGTCGAAGAAGTCCTCGTGCTCGAAGCCGCGGTGGGTGCCGACGACGGCCTCCTCGGCGCAGCTGGACAGCCAGCGCGCCCGCAGTTCCTGCTCCCGCCGCGGCCACGTCGGCCAGGAGACGGCCACCTCGTCGGCATCCGTGCCCCGACGGGCCTCGGACAGCTGTCGTAGGAAGGCCTCCAGGCTGGTGGGGTACGGTCCTCGGCCGGGACCGCTCATGGGGGGATCGGCCAGGACGGCGCCGCGCACGGCCACCTTGGCCCGCACCGCGACGACGGCCGCGATCCGCGCGCCCATGGAGTGGCCGAACAGCAGCGGGTCGTCCAGCCCCAGGCCGCTGATCAGCGCCTCGGTGTCCTCGGCGTACTCCTCCAGTACGAAGCCGTCGCCGTCGTCGGACAGTCCCCGGCCGCGGACGTCCAGCACCACCGGCCTGACAAGGTCGGTCAGTTCGCGGGCGATGAAGTCCATGGTGATCGCGGGACTGGTGATGCCGGGCAGGATCACCAGTGGGGGCAGATCGCCGCCGTAGTCGAGTGCGTGCAGCCGGATGCCGCCGGAGCGGACCCACCGGCTGGTGGCGGGCACGTCGGCCAGGTCGGCGAGCGCGGCCTGCAGAACCGATCGCTGGGACACGGGACTTCTCCTCATGAACGAGCCCGCACGAAGGGAGCGGGCGGAGAGCTGACGTAACGGACCGCGTCCTCGAGGCTGATGACGTCGCCGTACTTGGCCTGGATGTCGAAGAGCGCCGCGTCCGCCGGCCCTTCCGCCCGGTCGCCCACGCAGGCGCGGGGCACGAGCACCGAGAATCCCGACTGGACGGCGTCCACGGCGGTGGCGCGTACGCAGCCGCTGGTGGTGGCGCCGCACACGACGACGGTGTCGCAGCCGAGTCCGGTCAGGGTGCCGGCGAGGTTGGTTCCGAAGAACGCGGAGGCGCCCTTCTTCACCACCAGCACGTCGTGTTCGGGCCGCATCGGCAACCGCGGGTCGACGGCCACCGCGTCGCTGCCCTCGACCAGCTCCCGCAGGCCCGGCGCCTTGCGCAGCCAGGCGATCGAGTCCCCGGACGCCTCGGCCTCGGTGTAGGCGATGGCCGTGAAGACCACCGGCACGTCGGCCGGACGCCCCGCCTCGATCAGGTCGGTGGTCGCGGACACGACCTCGGTCAGATCCGAACCCGAAGGATACGAGTCCTCGGTGAAGCCCCGGGTCAGATCCACCACGACGATCGCCGGACGGCTGCCACGCCTGACCGGAGAACCGAAGCCGGCCGCCTTGTAGGTGCGATCGGTGCTCGCACCGTAGAGTCCGGCGCTCATCGGCGCCTGCCCAGGAGCCAGCCCTGGAAGAGCCCGAACAGGAAGGCGGCGCCGACCGGGCCGTACTTCTTCAGCACCGGGCCGGCGATCAGCGACAGCCCGTCGAGTTCGGCGGACGCGGCGGCGGGCACGGCGGCCGGGGACCAGGACGCGGCCGGGGCCGGGGTGGGGCCCTGCGCGTCGCTCCGGGCGAGGAGCAGGTCTCCGAGGTTCTGCGCGAACTGCTGGAGGATCCGGTCGGACACCGTGGCGATGGCGCCCTTGCCGAACTGGGCGATCTTCCCCCGGATCACGAGATCCGTGGTGAGGTTCAGCTGCGCGCCGTCGGAGGACGGGATCACTTCCAGAGAGACCTCGGCCTCGGCGTCGCCGCTGCCGTGGGTGTCGGCGCCGCTGGCGTGGACACGCAGGCGCCGCTTCTCGGCGTCGACCTCCAGGAAGCGCACGGTGCCGGCATAGGCGGCCGTGATCGGGCCCACCTTGACCTTGACGGCGCCGCGCCAGGCGTCGCCGTCCCGGCCCTCGAGAGCGGCTCCCGGCATGCAGGATGCCACTCGCTGGACATCGCTGATCAGGGCGAACACCGCGTCGGGCGCGGCCTTGACCGGAACGGTATTGATCAGTTGCACGGAGTCTCCTCGGAGCACGCGGCCCGCTGAGCGCGCCGGGCGGTCGCGCAGGCGTCGATCGCCTCCACGATGGTCTGGTAGCCGGTGCACCGGCACAGGTTGGCGGCGACGACCTCCCTGATCTCCTCCTTGGTCGCCTCGGGCCGCTCCGCGAGGAAGCCTTCGGCGAGCATGAGGAAGCCGGGGGTGCAGAAGCCGCACTGCAGGCCGTGGTTCTCGGTGAAGGCCCGCTGGAGATCGCCGAGTTCGCCGGAGTGGGAGCCGGAGCTGGAGCGGGGTTCGCAGTCGGGGCGGGAGCCGGAGTCGGGGCGGGAGCCGGAGTCGTGGCGGGAGCCGGAGTCGGAGTGGCTTCCCGTGTCGGCGAGAGACTCGACGGTCGTGATCCTCGCTCCCTCCACCTGCGCGGCGAACATCAGGCAGGCCCGGGCCGGGAGCCCGTCGACCAGCACGGTGCACGCGCCGCAGATGCCGTGCTCGCAGCCGACGTGGGTGCCCGTCAGCCGCAGGTCGTGGCGGAGCACGTCCACCAGGGTGCGGCGCGGTGCGGTGATCACTTCGTGCGAGGTGCCGTTGACGTCGAGGGTGAGGAGCTGGACGTCGTCGCCCAGGCCGCTGGTGTCGTTCATGGTGTCTGCTCCCGTGCTGGTGCCGGCGGTACCGGTGCCGCCGCGGTCAGGGCGCGGTGGACGGTCTCCGGTGTGATGGGTGTGTCGTCCAGCTCGACGCCGGTGGGGCGCAGCGCGTCGTTGACGGCGTTGAGTACGGCGGCGGGGGCCCCGATGGTGCCGCCCTCCCCGGCTCCCTTGGCGCCTGTCTCGGTGAAGGCGCACGGGGTCTCCAGGTGGTGGATGGTGACGTCGGGGATCTCGTGGGCGGTGGGCACCTTGTAGTCCATGAAGCTGGTGGCCGAGGGCTCGCCCCGGTCGTCGTACGTCACCTGCTCGAACAGGGCACCCGCGATGCCCTGGGCGATGCCGCCCCGGCACTGGCCCTCCACGACCTGTGGGTTGATCGCCACACCGCAGTCCTCGACACAGACATAGGCGAGGATCTCCACCCGGCCGGTGCCCTCGTGCAGTTCGACGACGACACCATGGGTGGCGTTGGAGAAGGTGCCGTCGTTGAAGACGTCGAAGACGGCGGTGGCGGTGAGGCCCGGCTCGATGTCCTTGGGCAGCAGATGCGCCTTGAGGTACGCGATGTCGGCCAGGTGCTCGTACGTGAGTGTCGTGTCCGGGTCGTCGAGGCGGCGGACCCGGCCCTGGTCCAGTGCGGTCCCTTCCGGGGAGATGCCCCACTCGGCGGCGGCGATCGCGCGGAGCTTGTCGCCGAGCCTGGCCGCCGCCAGACCCACCGCGCTGCCGCCGACGACGATCGAGCGGCTGGCGAAGCTGCCCCAGCCGTAGGTGATGCGGTCGGTGTCGCCCTGGTGGAGCTTGACCTTGGCGAGGTCGACGCCGAGGGCGTCGGCGACGATCTGCGCCATGGTCGTCTCGTGGCTCTGGCCGTGGCTCATGGTGCCGGTGGTGACGGTGACGGCACCGCTGGTGTCCATGCGGACCTCTGAGAGGTCGAAGCCGGGGACGACCTCCATCTTGCGCGCGGCGAAGGCGGCGGAGCCGTACCCCGTGCGTTCGCTGAAGCAGCTGTAGCCGATCCCGACATGGCGTCCCTCGGCCCGGGCCGCGGCCTGCCGCGCGTACCAGCCGGCCTCCTTCAGCGCCTGTTCGCACAGGTCGAGGGATTCCAGGTACGAGCCGGGGTCGTAGGTGATGCCGTTGACGCCGGTGTAGGGAAACTCGGTGATGACGTTCCGGCGTCGGATCTCCAATGGGTCGAGGCCCAGTTCACGGGCGGCGCGTTCCATGAGCCGCTCGACGACCATCACGTACTGCGGGCGGCTCACGCCCCGGTACGGGGCGGTGGGTGCCTTGTTGGTGGTGATGGCCCGGCCGCGCACGCGGTAGGCGGGGACCTTGTAGACGCCGGGCATCTCGGCGAAGGCCATCAGCGGCTCGATACCTGCCGTGAACGGGTAGCAGGAGTAGGCGCCCATGTCGCAGACCACGTCCGCGTCGAGGCCGAGGATCCGGCCGTCGGCGTCGAAGGCGGCGCGTGCGGTGTAGTGCTGTTCGCGGGCGAGGAAGGAGGCCGACAGGGCGTCCTTGCGGTCCTCGATCCACTTCACGGGCCGCCCGAGCCGCCGTGCCGCCGCCGCGGTGGCGATCTCCTCCCGGCCGACCGCGCACTTGAGCCCGAAGCCGCCGCCCATGTCCGGGACGATCACCCGCACCGCGCGCTCGTCGAGCCGGAGACAGCGCGAGGCGACGGTGCGCACCTGGTGCGGGACCTGGGTGCAGGTGTGCAGGACGAGCTGTTCCTCCCGGTCGTCCCAGTGCGCGACCGCACCGCGGGTCTCCAGCGGCAGTGCGTTCTGCCGGCCCGTCCTCGTCTCCACGTGCACGACGCAGGGTGCGTTGTCGAAGACGTCGTCGATGCCTTCGGTGGCGAACAGGGAGACGTCGACGAGGGTGTTGTGCGCGGCCTCGTCGTGGACCAGGGCGGCACCGGGTGCGAGGGCCTGTTCCTCGCGGGTGATGGGCGGGAGGGACTCGTACGTGACCTTGGCCGCTTCCAGTCCGTCTTCGGCGGTGTACGGGTCGCGGGCGACGACCACGGCGATGGGTTCGCCGACGTAGCGGACCCGGTCGCGGGCGAGGACCGGCATGGCGGTGGGTACGAACTCCGACAGCGGGCGGCCGAGTCGGGCCGTGATGTCGCCCATCTCCAGGTCCGCTGCGGTGAACGCGGCCACGACGCCCGGCACTCGGCGCACGTCGGTCAGGTCGACGGCGGTGATCACGCCGTGGGCGACCGTGCTGCGGACGAACTGGGCGTGCAGCATGCCCGGCAGCTCGATGTCGTCGACGAAGCGGCCTCGCCCGGTCAGCAGCCGAGGATCCTCGCGGCGGGCCACCGACCTGCCGACCAGACGGTCGTCCTTGGTGGACTTCATCGGGACATCGCCTCCTCACAGGCGCGTTCGACCAGGGTGCGGGTGACGTGTTTGCGGTACTGGGTGCTGCCGTTCGCGTCGCCCGGCGGGTCCACCGCGGCCGCCGCCGCTTCGGCGCAGTCCCGGAAGGAACCGCCGGCGGCCAGCACCGCCTCCGCCTCGGGGACCCGTACCGGCATCGCGGCGACACCGCCGAGGGCCACCCGGCCGCCCCGGACGGCGGATCCGTCGACGTCCAGGTCCACGGCCGCTGCCACGATGGCGAAGTCACCGTGACGCTCGGCGAATTCGGTGAGCGCCGCGTGGGGCGCGGGGCGCGGGAAGACCACCTCGACGAGGATCTCGTCTGGGTCCAGGGCGGTCGTGTAGTAGCCGAAGAAGAACTCTCCGGCCGGGATGCGACGCCGGCCGCGCGGGCTCCGGACCACGATCTCGGCGTCCAGCAGTACGGCGAGCAGACACCACTCGGCGGTCGAGTCGCCGTGTGCGATGCTGCCGCCGACCGTGCCCCGGGTGCGGATCGGCAGATGGCCGATCCACGCCATGGCGTCACGGATGACGTCGAAGTCCGCCCCGAGCATGTGCGGCGGGGCGATCTCCACCGTGTGGTGGGTGGTGAGTGCCCCGATGTGCAGCCCGCCGTCGGCGTCGACGCCCAGATGGTCGAGTGCACGCAGGCCGGCGATGTCGACCAGGTGGGCCGGCCGGGCCAGTCGGAAGTTCATCATCGCGACCAGGCTCTGGCCGCCTGCGATGACCTTGGCTTCGTCACCCAGCTCGGCGAGAAGCGCCGTTGCGCCCTCGATGTCGCGCGCCCGGTGGTAGCGGAAGGGAGCGGGCTTCATGGTTCTCCTGTCGTACGGAGTCTGACGGGGAGGTGGGCCCGGTCGGCCGGGCGAGCCCTCAGAGCACCCCCCGACCGGGTGCTGGTACCGGGACCTCGGCCGGCTCGTGTCCCGAAAGGTCCTCGGCGTCGTCGGCGTCGCGCTCGGCGTCGTCGTCGAGCGCTCGTCCCTTGGTCTCGGGGGCCGCCACCGCCATCCAGACGACGGACCCCACGACGGCCAGGGCGAGTACGGCGAAGGTGAGCGGCAGCCCCAGCAGCGGCCACATGACCGAGCCGAACAGCAGCGGGGCGAAGCCGGTGAGCACCCGGCTGAAGGACGATGCCCAGCCGAAGCCGCTGGCCCGCAGCAGCGTCGGGTACAGCTCGGACACATAGGCGTACATGGCGGGGATGGTCAGCTGCATCAGGAGGCCGAAGACCGCGATGGCGACGACGGATCCGGTCGGCATGTCCAGCATCAGCGCGAACGCCACGAGGGCGAGCGCGGCGAGCGGGGCCGTGGCTCCGATGAGCCATTTCCGGCCCACCACGTCGACCAGCGCGGTGGAGACCAGGACTCCGAGGATGCCCACGCCGCTCATCAGCGTCGTACTCATGAACGCGGCCGTGTCGCCGAGGCCCTGTTCCTTGAGGATGGACGGCATCCAGCTCAGCGCCGCGTAGTAGACGAGCATGACGCTGGCGAAGAGGAGCCATGCGGCTGAGGTGATACGCGGGCTGAACTTCCAGACGTCGCGGAGCTGTTCGTAGGCGGCACGGGGCCCCCTCGACCTGGACTCCTCCACCGGGGCGGGGATGACGTAGGGCTCGACCGGCGCTCCGGTACGGGCCACCAGATCGTCGATGACGGCGCGGGCCTCGGCCTCCCTGCCCTTCTTGCTGAGGTAGACCGGCGACTCCGGGATGCCCCGGCGCACCCAGAAGAGGAGCAGCGCCGGGAGGCTCATGGTGGCGAGCATCCACCGCCAGTTGTCGTCGAGTGTCAGCATCATGGTCGACACGAGACCGCACAGGGTCACGCCGACCGGCCACCACACGTCCAGCGCGGTGAGGACCCGCCCGCGGTACTTCCTCGGCGAGAACTCCGCCACCAGGGCGTAGTCGACGGGAATGCAGCCGCCGAGTCCGACGCCGGCGACGAATCGCAGGGCCAGGAAGACGGCGTAGTTCGGGGCGAAGGCTCCGAGCACCGAGAAAAGCGCGAAGATCAGCAGGGTGACGCTGAAGGCCTTCTTGCGGCCGATGCGGTCCGCGACCGCGCCCCAGACCACGGCGCCCAGGGCCATGCCGACCAGGTTGGCGGTGGCCACGAGGCCGCGCTGGGAGAGCGTCAGGTCGAAGTGCTCACCGAGCAGGGGCATCAGGAAGCCGTTGAGCGCGATGTCGTAGGCGTCGAAGAGGTAGCCGAGGCCGCCGATGATGAAGATCTTTCCCTGGACGCCCCATCTCCATGGGAGGTCCTGAACAATCTGGTCGCCTGTTTTCACGTTCGCTCCACGGGGGTGTTCGAGGGGGACGCGCCCGCGCGGGGCGGACACCGGGGGTGGAAGAGCGGGGTGGGGCTGGGGGTTGCCGGAAGGGAAGTGGCCCGAGTGGCCGGGTCAGCGGGCGAAGCGGTAGTCGTAGGCGCCCAGATCCGGGTCGTTGAGCGGAGTGCCGCTCCACAGCCAGTCGTAGGAGACGTCGGACTCTCCGTCGAAGCCGCGCTTGAGCAGCTCGTCGCGGGCCTCCTGACGAGGGCCGTCCGGGTAGTGGTAGAAGGTCTTGTTCTGCAGCGAGGCGTCCTGGACCATGCCGGCGTGCTTGGCGCGCCGGTCGACGTAGCGGCGCAGCGCGAGCTCGGTGCCGTCGACGGTGGTTCCGCCCAGTTCCTCGGCCAGGACCGCGGCGTCCTCCATGGCCTGGGAGGCGCCCTGTGCCTGGTAGGGCAGCATGGCGTGGCAGGCGTCGCCCAGGAGGGCTACGCGGCCGTCCACCCAGACCGGGTCGCGGCGGCGGTGGTAGAGGGCGAAGCTCATGACGTCGTCCTTGGCCTTGGACAGCATCGCCGCGACGCGGTCGTCCCAGCCGGGGTAGGCGTTCACGAGCTCGTCGGCGCCGGCCTGGGCGGTCCACTTCTCGGCGACGTCGTCGGTGCACGGGACGCATCCGACGACGTTGAGGTACTCACCGCCGCGGATCACGTAGTGGACGAGGTGCCGTTCGGGGCCGTACCAGATGGTGCTCTGGAAGCGGTCCATCAGGAATCGGGTCGCCGGGTCGGCGGCGATGAGGTCGCCCGGGATCAATGCCCGGAAGGCCATCTCGCCGGAGAACTGCAGCGTGTCGGGGAGGCCCATGAGGTCGCGGACGCGGGACCGGATGCCGTCGGCGCCGATCAGCACATCGGCTTCGAAGCGTCGGCCGTCCTCGGTCACGGCGGCGGGCCGTCGGGGGTTGCTGCGGTCCAGCTCGGTGACCGTGCTTCCGGTGTGCAGGGCGACGACCGGTCCGGGACCGGCCGGGTCGACGCAGGCGTCCGTGAGGACGCCGTGCAGGTCGGCGCGGTGGTAGTGCCAGTACGGGGCGTTGTAGCGCTGTTTGCAGGCGTCGCCGAGCTGGGTCAGCCCGATGATGCTGCCGTCCTTCCACCTGCGCCGCACCTGGTCCTGGGGCTCGGTGTGGATGGCCTCCAACTGCTTGCGCAGTCCGAGCCCGAGCAGGATGCGGCTCGCGTTGGGCGCCGTCTGGATGCCGGCGCCGATCTCGCCGAACTGCGGTGCCTGTTCGAGCACGGTGACGCCGAGGCCTCGCTGGCGCAGGGCCAGTGCGGCCGTCATCCCGCCGAGCCCGCCTCCGACGATGACGACTTCGAACGATTGGGTGGATGCCATGTGTTCTCCAGATGCGGGTGCGGCAGGGCGTGATCAGTGGTCGACGAGTCGGCCCGCGCTGACGACGTCCTGGTCGTCGACGGACACGGTGCAGCCCCGCATGGCGATGTCGAGGTGTGCGTACGACTCCCGGCCGAGAACGGGGTGCGGCCCGGTGGACCAGAGGAAGTTGCCGGCGAACGCCCGGGCGTCCATGCCCATCAGCTCTTCCTTGCCGTACAGGGCGGTGGCGAACCAGTCGGCGGTGCGCATCAGGCCCCAGCCCATGTGGGACAGGCTGCGCGCCCATTCGTCGTTCGCGTCGTCGAAGAACGTGTTCAGCAGATGGGCCTCGGCGCCGCCGGAGACCTTCTCGATGCGCCCGCCGGCGATCTCCAGGGTGACCGGCTGGCGTACGTACTCCTTGAACGGCAGCAGGATGTCGCCCTCGGCCAGCACGATCCGCCCGTCGGAGAACTGCGGCCAGCAGAGCACCATGGTGCTCGGCCAGTGGTCCCAGCGGCCCGGATCGTCGGCGAAGCCCACCTGGAACTCGGGCTTGGAGCCCGGCAGTTCGACGATCAGGTCGGTGCCGGCTTCGGAGGTCACCCTCATCGTGGAGGCACTCCTCACCAGCTCTACGCCCTTGAGGACCTCGGCCTTGTCCTCCGGCTTGGGCAGATTGCGGATGAGGACGTCCGGGGCGTCACAGACGAAGAGAATGCGGGTCCCGGTGCGCAGGATCTCCTGCTGGAGCGGGGCGTGGATGAAGCCTTCCCTCGTGAGGTCGACGACGAGGTCGGCGGCCTTGAGCAGCTCCTGGGCGGTGCTGTCGTTCAGCACCGCGGTCAGGCCGGGGCCGGCGCCGGTGTGGGTGCTGTCGGTGGGAGAGGGGTTCCCGCCGGGAACGGTGGCGGCGATGACATGGGCGCCACAGGCCTTCGCCGCTCCGAAGGCGGCGGCGACGTAGTCACCGCGACTGCTCGGCTCGGACAGGACGACGACGTGCTCGTCGGGCGTGAGCTTGCACAGCTTCAGCTCACGGGTGAACGCGTCGAGCAGATCAACAGAGGTGAGGTCGAACATGTCTCGCTCCTAGGGATGGGAGGTTGGTGAGACGGTTGGCCGCCGGTTCGGGCATACGAGTGAGGGCATGGATCAAGCCATGCGGAAGGAAGTCGACGTCGTGGGATGCGGCGCTCCGGAGCGCCGCCGACGGGATTAATCCGAGCACGTACGATCTCGCTCTGGCAAGAGGGCCGACCCGATTCAATTGCCGGCGCCTCCACCAACCGGCACGCCACATCACCACCAGACAGGCCTGACCTGGCCGTTTTCACGCACTCGCCTCACACCCTCGAATGAGGCCTCCGAATGGGCGGTGAAGACGAGGGGCGCGAACCCTTGCGCGGAGGCGACCGTACGTGCTCGGATCTTATTCATCCGCACCCGGACCACCTGCCCCGCGCGCCTCACCCCTGGCTGATTCCCGACGGCGCACGCCGCCCCCTGAGGAGGGCTCAGATGTAAACCGAATCCTTCACGTGCGACCGCGGAACGCGGCCGAGCGGGCAGCGATCCGCTGCCCACCGCTGCATGAACGGCCCCCATGTGCGCCTGGCTGTACGCCGAGGCGCGCCTTTGGAGGTCGGGCTTGCGCCTGCGGCGACGGCACTTGACTGCTGTTCACCTGGATGGGCGAGCGCACCGGCCCGCGGCGCCGGTACTTGCTGTCGCCCCCGCCGACTCCTCCGACCGCCGAGAGCCACCGACGCACTCGCATATGCCGCAGGTTCTTTCATGCACGACTCTGTTGCACCGGCTCCCGCGGTGGCAGTGTGTCGGTGCGCGGTCCTCGCAGTCCACCCCCGGAGACGGGATCGCGCGACGGCCCCGCCTGCCCCGAGCGGGCGGGGCCGCGCCGCCCCTCCCGACCTCCCCGCGGGAGGGTCCAGGCGCGTGCCGACGCCCTTGCCTCGAACCCGGTGGTGCTTCCTCAGGACAGCCCTGGAAGATGGCGACGTGCAGCTCCCCTACGTCCATCGCGTCACCAAGTACGACCCGGCCGACCGTGACGATCACGGGAACTACACCGGCACCGAGGACACCACCAGCGATCACGGCGAGATCGAGGCGGCCTATCTTCAGGCGGTCGAAGCGTTCGCCGCGGACAGCGACATCGACCGTCTGTGCGTTCGCGAGCCGGGGGTTTCGTCCCATGTCCATTTCGGTGTCGAGCCACCTCTGGAGGGCTTCGGGCTCGACGGGGTCGTTCCGAACGGTCTGCGCGGTTTTCACGACGGAGCCACGGTGCCCCTGGACATCGGGTTGGAGCTGGTGCGGCTCATGTTGCGCGAGAGTGGTGCCTGGTGCCGGCTCGAGGTGGAGGGCGCATTCGCCGTGCACGTCGGGTGGGACCAGTACCTCTACGTCGGCAGCAGCCGACCCTGCCGCATGGCACTTGCCCGGACCCGCGAACTCGGTCTGTTCCCCGAACGCCTGCACGCCTCTCCGTACGACTTCGAGCCCGAGGAGGAAGGGGTCCGACGACCGGCGGACGACGACTTCTGGGCCGATCTGCACCGGGCAGTCGCCTGCGGCCGCGCCGGACTCCTGGAAGAGGCATACGTCGACGGCGCCTCGCGATGGCATCGCCTCACCAGCGACAGGCTCGACGCGGTTCGCGCCGGGCTCGCACCCCGCGCCCGCCTGGCCGTGTGGCCGGACCTGTCCTCCGACATCGACGCGGTCCTCGGCGCCCTCCCCGCCGAGGGGCTCGTGGAGTGTGTCTGGCAGGACGAGGACGGCCGGATCCACAGCGCTGTCGTCGACGAGGACGACTTCCCGCAGCTGACTGCCCGGGTATCCGGTGCGGCCGCTGCCGCACTCCTGCCCGTAGATGCCGATGAACGTGTCGCTCTGCTCACCGCCGTCCTGCCTGACGGTGATGGGGTGGTACGGGCCCGCTGGCAGGCCGAGCCATCCCTCGACGGTTGGGCTCAGAGCCCCGGGCCTCCGAACGGATGAGAACCTTCGCGCTGCGCGACGGCGGGCGGCACGCCCCTGCCCCGAGGGCGAGCCGCCCCGGCCTCCGTGATGTCCGAACCACGGAGCGCGGGCAGAATTGACCTGAGGGTCCCGCTCCGCCGGTGAGTAACGCACTCGCCCTTCGGGCGTGCCCGGAAAGGGGGCCAGGTGTCCTCGCCTCGACCGGGGGGTCGGCCGCGGGACGAGCAGGCGCCCGGGCCTCTCTGGTCGGAACCCGGGACGCTGCTGGAACACGTGGCCGTGGCCGTGCTCGGCATCGACGAGGAGGGCCGGATCTGCTACTGGGGGCCCGGTGCGCAGCGGCTCTTCGGCTACGAGGCCGCGGACGTCCTGTCCCGGCCGGCCGCCGTCCTCTTTCCCGCCGCTCCCCTCGACGGGACCGGGGCGGCGGAGCGCCTCGCGGAGCGCGGCCGCACCTTGGGCTACTGGCGGACGCGCGTGCCGACGCTGCACCAGGACGGCAGGGTCTTCGACTGTGGGTTCCGGGTATTCCCGGTGACGGGCGCCGAGGGCGGCACCGTCATCCTGGGGCTGGCGAGCGAGAGCGAGGGGCTCGACCGGGTGAAGACCAACCTCGCCTTTCTCGACGCGCTCTTCGAGACGTGTCCGATCGGCCTCGTGATGCTCGACGAGAACCTGCGCTACGTCCATCTCAACCAGGCCCTGGCCGACATGGACGGGATCCCGATCGAGGACCACATCGGGCGGACCATGGAAGAGTTCATGATCACGTCCGACGGGGACGAGTACCAGCGCATGCTGCGGGCCGTCGCCGACGAGGGCCGGCCCGTCGTGAACGCGCTGGTCGTCCTGCGTACGCCGGGCCGCCCCGACCGGGACCACGTACGCTCAGTGAGCTTCTTCCCCCTCAGCCAGGCCGTCGGTACGCGCCCTGGCCTGGGCGGACTCCTCGTGGACGTCACCGACCGTGAGCAGGCCATCGTGGAGGCGGCCGCCGGGCGGCAGAGGCTGGCGTTGCTGGACCGGGCCGCGGCCCGCATCGGCGCCACGCTCGACGTGGACGTCACCGCCCGCGAACTGGTCGACGCGGTCGTTCCCGAGTTCTGCGACGCCTCCGTGGTGGAGGTCGTGGAGTGGGAGGACGAACGCGAGGTGTTCGATCCGGAAGCGGTGCTGGTCACCCGCCGGATCGCGGCCGGTACGTGCCTGCCGCCTCCCGCCCCCGAGCTGGTCGGTGGCCTGGAGCGCGTGACCTACCCGCCCGGCTCCAGCATCCACGAGACTCTCCGAACGGGCCGACCCGTCTGCTTCCCCGTCGACGCCGATTTCATGACCCGGACGGTCATCCACCAGGCCCGCGCCCAGCTCCTTGTCGACAGCGGTCTGACATCTCTGCTCATCGCTCCACTCATCGCGCGGGGCACGGTGCAGGGCATCGCCATGTTCGGCCGCTCCGACACCCGCCCGGACTTCACCGAGCAGGACCTCAGCCTGGCGGGCGAGCTCGCCTCGCGGGCCGCGCTGTGCCTGGACAACGCGCGGCTCTACAGCCGGGTCCAGGACATCGCGCTCACCCTCCAGCGGGAACTGCTGCCCACCGCGCTCGCGAACAGCCCGTCCGTGCGCGTCGCCCACCGCTATCTGCCCGGCAGCCACGTCACGGAGGTCGGCGGCGACTGGTACGACGTAATCGACCTGCCGGGCGGCCGCGTGGCGCTGGTGGTCGGTGACGTGATGGGGCACGGCGTGCCCGCGGCGGCGGCGATGGGGCGCCTGCGCATCACCGCCAAGGCACTGGCCCGCCAGAATCTGGAACCCGACAGTCTGCTCAGGGAGCTCGACGCCTGCGCAGAGGACGCCGGCATCGCGTACGCGACCTGTCTCTACATCCGCTACGACCCGACAACAGGCCTGGCCCGCATCGCGAACGCGGGTCACCTGCCGCCGCTGCGTCGCCGGGCGGACGGCACGGTCGAGTCGATCGACGAGGTGCTGGGGGTGCCGCTGGGCGTCGGCGACGTGCCGTTCCGTACGACGGAGATCGAGCTCCACGACGGCGACACCCTCGCGCTCTACACCGACGGCCTCGTCGAGGCGCGCGGCGTCGACATCGGCGAGGGAATGGCGGCGCTCGGGTCCCAACTCGCAGGTGCGACCGGCACGTTGGAGGAGACGGCGGACGACATCCTGGCGCGCATGCTGCCCGACACGCCCACCGACGACGCCGTGATCGTCCTCGCCCGGATCCGGCGTCAAGGCCCCGAACTCAGGCCGGGTGACCTGGACTGAAGTCGGAGACGTCGCTGAGACGCAGGAGGGCCGGCCGCCCGGCGCCCTCGGGTCGGACCGAGCCCTCGGGGTCGGCGACTCCCTCGGCTTCGGGCTGGGTCCCGTCTTCGGCGTCCGTGGCCTTGTCGGGTTCGGAGGCGCCTACCGCGACCGGGGTGAGCAGGAAGCCGACGTGGTCTCCGCCGTCCCACCGTTCCTCCACCCGACCGACGAACCAGGCGCGGGCGTCGGCGAGTACGGGCGCACCGCCGGGTCCGGTCCGCCACGTCACACGGGTGAACTTGTCGACCTCGTCGCCCGTCTCCTCGCCGAAGAGCCGTGCGGTCTCGATCTGCGCGCGGCGCAGGACGTGCACCGCGAGATGGGAGGAGCGGCAGGCGACCAGGTACGTGTGGTTGTTCCGGGACAGCCACACCGTGAAGCGCGCCGGTTCGATCGAGCACTGGGAGGCGAACCCCACGAGGCACCCGGCCCTCTCGCCGTCCCCTGCCGCCGCCGTCACGACGTACACCGGGTGGTCGAGCACGTCCGTGAACACGTCCAGTCCCGTCACGTTCGGCTCCTCTCGCCTCGTCGGGACCGATTCGACCACAGCCGTCGTCGTCCGGAAGCCGGGTTGCGCTGTCCGGCCCATGCGGGCCGCGCGTCCCAGCTGGGGTCGGGTCGGCTCGGGCCCCGAACGACACCGATCCGCTCCCGGGGACGGACGGCTCTCCCACCGCCGGTGGCACTAACCCCGCGGAACGTCCTTGACGAACACGATGCCGTCGCTGTCCGCCAGGTGGGCCGGGTCGATCGGGGAGTAGCCGAACCAGGAGGATTCGCGGGGCGCGGGCCGCGTATCGCAGAGGGCGGCGGCCAGCCGCGGGGCGTCGATGACGCAGCGGTCCTCCGGGAGCGCGTACAGGAGTCCTTCGACGGTGTCCGGCGGTGGGGTGTCCACTCCCTGGTGCCGGATCGTACCGAGGGCCGTGGCCAGGAAGGCGTACCCCTCGCCCAGGCTGGAGTTCACGATCGCGCCGGCGCTCCACCACTCCAGTCGCAGGTCGCCCAGCCGCATCGTGCTCTTGTTCCGCTGGAGGTGGCCGTTGTGGGCGAAGACCAGTGCCGGGCCCCGTTCGGCGAGGGCGAGGAGGTTGTCGGCCATCATCAGGCCGCGCAGGCCCACCAGCCGCGCCATGCGGCTCGGTGACGTGTCGGCCATCCAATGGTGGTAGCGCAGCAGGCCGGTGGCGGTGCGCCCGTACAGGCGCGCCCGGTCCCACTCCTCCCGCGACGTCGTCGTGATCAGATGCGGTGTCTGCTCGTCGAGCAGCGCCACCAGATCGTCGGCGAGCAGCCGCAGTTCCTTGGCCTCGGCCGACTGTCCGACGGACCGCGCAGGGTCCATCATCGCGGCGGAGTCGGCCCACCGGTCGTCGGCGCCGAGCAGGCGGTCGAGTGTGTCCGCGGTGCAGGGGAGCAGGTCCGCGTCCACGCCGGCCGCGAGGCAGTCGTGGAGCGCGATGAGGGCCTGCCGGGGGCTCTCGGCGCCGGTGATCTCCAGCGGGCCGTCGAAGCCGGCGAAGCGGAGCTGTTCGGACGGCTGTCGGCCGACGTTGTACTCCCGCATCCAGCGCACGAGTTCGCGGTTGGCCGCGGACGCGCCGAAGCCATGGGTGAAGCCGCGCTCCATGACCTCGTCGAGGGTGCCCGCGCCCGAGGTGACGTGGTCGTCCACGATCAGGCCCGCCAGGCAGCCGCTCTCGATCGTGATCGTCCGGTAGCCCTCCTCCTCGACGAGCTGTCGGAAGAGCGCGTTGCGCACGTCCAGCAGCGTGTCCTCGCCGTGGGTGGGCTCGCCCAGCGCGAGCAACCGCGGCCGGACCGGGAGCAGCCCCATGACGGCGGCGGCCTCGACGGCATGGGCGGTGTCCTTGATGTCGGTAGCCATGCCTTCAACGGTATCGTTGAACTTTCGATTGAAACTTTCGCACGACATCGACGGGATCATGGGTCGGAACCTTCAAAGCAGGGAGCGGCTCAGGCCGGTCGATCTGGCACGCGAGCACGGTCTGTCCACGCAGGCGATCAGGAACTACGAGGAGGCCGGCATCCTTCCGGCCGCCGGTCGCACCCCTCACGGTTACCGCACCTACACCCCGCTGCACGCGGGTGCACTTCGCGCGTTCCTCGCCCTCGTGCCCGGTCACGGCCATCGGACAGCGACGTCGATCATGCGGGCGGTGAACGAGGGCACGGCCGAGGATGCGTTCCGTCTCATCGACGAGAGCCATGCCCAGCTCCTCGACGACCGCCGGACCCTCCGGGCCGTGGAGAGCGCACTGCGCGACCTGGAGCCCGGTGCGGCATCCGAGCCGGCCTCGGTGTCCGGGCCTGGCGGCACGTTCATCGGGCCGCTGGCGGGAGAACTCGGCATCCGACCCGCGACGCTGCGCAAGTGGGAGCGCGCCGGTCTGGTGCGCCCGCGCCGCGACCCGCTGACCGGGTACCGCGTCTACGACGAAGCCGACGTACGGGACGCCCGGCTGGCCCACCAACTCAGGCGGGGCGGCTACCTGCTGGAGCAGATCGCCCCACTGATCGCACAGGTGCGGGCCGCCGGCGGACTGGAGCCGCTGGAGGCCGCACTGTACGACTGGCGCGGCCGACTGTCCGCCCGCGGGCGGACGATGCTGACGGGGGCCGCCGGCCTGGAGGCGTACCTCCGCGAACGCGGATGAGAGGTCGGTCGCCCGCCGAAGGGCGCGTGTCGCCCACCGACCGTTCGATCCCCGGCTGGTCGCAGGCCCGGTCCCGCGGCCGCACCTGGCCGGTCCCGCAGAGGGGTGCCGCCGCAGAGGGGTGCCGCCACCGCACACCTCACCGCCCACACAGGGGTGCGGCGGCACACCTGGCCGCCCGCACAGGGGTGCCGCCGCACACCTGGCCGGCCCCGCACGCCGCCGCGTGGGTCAGGGCCGCAGGGCCACCTTCAGATCGACGACGTAGTGCTCCTCGATCCAGCCGTCGGGGAACAGGGCGGTCAGGCGCCGATGCTCGTCGACGAGGAACGCGTCCGTGCCCGGTTCACCGATCAGGAAGAGGGAGTGGGTGGACAGCTTGGCCAGGTGGTCGTCGACGGAGATACGGCGCGACCAGGGCAGCAGCTGGGTCGCGAACTCCAGGCCGCCCTGGGAGCGGGGCCGTTGGTTGATGTAGAAGCCCGGACCGAAGCGCTTTTCGATCCGGGTGTGCTGGTCGGCGATCCACCCGACACGCAGGTCCGGGTCGTTCGACCAGACGGCCAGGGCGCCGCCGGGCCGCAGCACGCGCAGCGCCTCGGGTACGGCCCGATCGGGGTCGGTCCAATGCCAGGACTGGGCGTAGGTGAGCAGATCGAGGGAGCCCGTGGCGAGCGGCAGCCGGTTGCCGTCCCCGCGTACGAGAGGAATGCGCGGATTACGGCGGCGGAACTCGGCGGCCATCCCCTCCCCCGGTTCGACCGCGACCACCCGGGCCCCGTATGCGTCCAGCAGGGCGGTCGCGATACCGGTGCCCGCGCCGACATCGGCGACACGGGCACCGGCCGGGTCGCGGCCGGCGAGGTCCTTCAAAGCCTCGAAGAGCGTGGGCGGGTACGAAGGCCGGTGGGTGGCGTACCGCGCCGCGGCCGTGCTGAACGAAAGGGCGCGGGATCCGGTCACGGCGTCCATCGCCGGACCTCAGCCGCCGAACACGGTACGGACGATCACTCGCTGACGGTACATCGATCCCCCTTGACGCTCCGGTGCGTACATCCGGCAGATTCTCAGGCTCCCCGTATCACCCGCAACAGGGCATGTTCGGCCGGGCATCCGAGGTACGCATGGTCGGCGAGCCGAGTCGTAGGGCGAGCGCCTTCGTGCCCCGGGGTCCGCCTTCGGGAAACGCAGGCTTCCCGTCCGATCGGCGGTCTACCGTACGGACATACCGCGCTTCCTGCCGTGGTCACATGAGGAGGAACCCTGTGCCGTCGCCCTGCGACCCCGAGTACGCTCCCGCCGGCGATGTGGGTGCAGCGCTCATGATGATCGACTCCCGGCTCAAAGCCGTATACGACGCCAGGACCGAAAGCGACCCCGAACAGCAGCAGTTGATCGAACATTTCACCGCGTCCTTGACTCCCAGCGAGGCCGATGACGTGCTGGACGGCGCGTGCACGCTCGTCTTCATGTTCATGCAGTGGCTGCGGATGGCCTACGAGGATCACGACAAGGACGTCATCACGTACGTCGTGCCCAACCTCGTGGCCTCGATGCGCAAGATGCCCAGGAGTGTCCGCCCCGAGGCCATCCCCACCATGGCCGGCCTGCTCGTCGCGGCGGGCACCGGTCTGAGTCCCAGTCTGTGGCGCCGGCAGTACGGAGACTGGACCGAGGACGAGATGAACCCCCTGGAGGCCACCGCCTTCCTGCTCGCGGAACTCATCAACCGGCTCACCGACGACCGCGACTTCGCCACCCGCCTGATCACCGACGCCCTGTCCAGCGCCGACCAGGACTGACATCACTGCCCGCCGGGCACCCCGGCACCGGCCTTTCACGTCATGCCCCCAGGCCCACGTTCCGGCCGCGGCAGGTTCGCCCTGCGGCGAGGCCGCACCACCCCTCCCGACTCCTCCTCCGGGTGGGCGGGGGGCGCGCGCCCAGGCCCGCTGTCAGACCCTGATCGTACGGTCGTGGAGATGGGCCGGGCCTTGCCGGCCACCGGCGCAAGGGAGCAGTTCATGACAGAGATCAGCGTGGACAGGGAGCACCTGGATCGCCTCCTGGCCGACAGCGCCAGCGCGTACGGATCTCCGTACCAGCGGGCGTTCGCCGAGCTCGCCGTGACACACCGCGGGCGGCCCCCGGGCGAGATCCTGCCCCTGCTGCGCGCGGCCGCCGACCGTGCGCTGCTCGGGTTCGCCCCAGCCGATCTGCGCGAGCAGGCCGAGGCGATCAGCACCGGAGCCCCCTACCTCCTGCGGGTGCGAGTGACCGGCCACTGACCAGCCCCTGAGGCGAGTGCGGTCACGGGCGGGGCCGGAGAATGGGCGAGGGTGGCGCGGAGGTGCCCATGTGTCCGCTCCCGTCGTTCGCGCGTCTGCCGTTCCGGTCGTGGCACCCACACGTCGCTCCGTGAGGCGCGGCGACGGGGACGCGGGCATCGCCCTCGCAGGCGAGGAACCGCAGAGGTGGCGGTCGACCGTACGCCACCTCCCCCGTCACCGGTTCGCGGTCACACGTCCCAGGTGACCGGGAGACTCTTCACCCCGTAGATGTCCGCCGTCTCCGGCCGCAGGCCGACTTCTTCGGCCGGTACGGCCAAGCGCAGCGGGGGGAAGCGGTCGAGCAGTGCGGAGAACGCGACCCGCATCTCGATGCGGGCCAGCTGCTGGCCCAGGCACAGATGGATGCCATGGCCGAAGGCCAGATGTGCGCCGTCCCGCCGGTGAAGGTCGAGCACGTGAGGATCGGCGAAGCGTTCGGGGTCGCGGTTGGCGGTGTTGTACGACAGGACGACCGTCGTGCCGGCCTCGATGATCTGGCCGCCCACCTCGACGTCCTCAAGTGCCGTCCTCATGAACGTCTTGGCTACGCTCAGATACCGCAGCAGCTCCTCCACGGCCTGGTCGGTGAGCGCGGGGTCGGCGCGCAGCGCGGCCAGTTCCGCCGGGTGCCGGAGCAACGCGAAGGTGCCGAGGGACAGCATGTTCGCGGTGGTGTCGAATCCGGCCGCCAGCAGGATCAGGCTGATCCCCTGCAGCTCCTCGTCGGTGAGGTCGCTGTCGGTGAGTTCGCTGAGCACGTCGTCGGTGGGGTTCTCGCGCTTGGCGGCCACCAACTGTGCGAGGTAGTCCTGGGTCGCGGTGTAGGCCGCCATCAGGTCCTCGTCGTTCGTCTCCCCGTTCATGAACTTGTCGATCTGTTCCTGGAAGGAGTCCCGGTCCTCGTAGGGCACCCCCAGCAGCTCGCAGATGATGATGGTGGGGATGGGCTTCGCGAACGCGGTCACCAGGTCCGCCGGCGGTCCGGTCTTCTCCATGGCGTCCAGGCATTCGGTGGTGATCCGCTCGATGCGTTCGGTGAGCAGGCGCATCCGACGTGCGGTGAACTTGCCCACCAGCGGCTTCCGGTAGCGACCGTGCTGAGGCTCGTCCATGAGGAGGAACTCGCCGGGCGGCGCCGGAGGGATCTCGAAGTCGACCACGTTCAGGAGCTCTTTGCGCGAGCTGAACCTCGGGTCGGCCAGGACCGACCTGACCAGGTCGTATCCGGTGATCATCCAGCCGGGCTTCCCGCCGGGGTGTGTGTAGCGGCTGATGGGGCCGTGCCGGCGGGCATCGATCAGCTCCGTCGGCGGGTCGAAGGGGCAGCCGGGCCGACGCTCCGTCGGCAGCGTCGTGACGGTGTGGAGGGATTCACTCATGGCCATTCCTCGTCTCGCGACATCTCGTGTTTGACGCATCGCGAAAGCTACGTTGCATTCGGAGTTCCGTCAATCTCCTGGAAGGAGTATCCCCAGGTAGAAGGCGGTAAATTGATGCAATGACGTTGAGAGTGAATGCAACGCATCATTGCAATGGATCGCGGTGAAGGCAATACTGACGACATGCCAGGAGGACGGTTGACCCAGCAGGACCGCCAGCGCATCGCGGCCGGACTCACCGACGGGCTCTCCTACGCCGAGATCGCCAGGCGGCTCGACCGGTCGACCTCGACGATCAGCCGGGAGATCGCCCGCAACGGCGGCCCCCGCGACTACCAGCCCCAACAGGCGCACGGGGCGACTCTCCAGCGCGCGCGGCGCGGCCCACCGGCACCCCCGCGCGCGGCGCGCGTGCCGGGCGGCACGGTGGAGGAGGAGATCATCGAACTGGCGGTCAGATCGGGGCTGCCGAGGATGACGGCGCGCGTGCATGTCGACCTGTTGCTGTCCGAGCACGGCAGGCGCACCGCGGCCGAGCTGACCCGCAGGCTGACGGTCAGCCCGGCCTCCGTCTCCGTGGCCGTGAACTTCCTGGTCCAGCAGGGCTACGTCCGGCGTGAGCGCGATCCGCAGCGGCGTCGCGACATCTACGTGGTCGACGACGACGCCTGGTACCACTCGATCGTGATCAGCTCACGACAGACGCTCGAGTCGGCACAGGCTGCGATGGCGGCGGCGGAGACGCTCGGGCTGGACACGCCCGTGGGGCAGCGACTGGCCAAGGTGGGGACATTCCTCGAGCGAGTCACCGAGGACGTGACGGAGTCGGCCGACCGCTGGCGCGCGCTCCTGGCGTGAAGGCTCTCTCCCCTCGTACCGCGCGGCGATCCGAGACGCCTGCGCGAGCCTTCTCGAACGTCAGGCGGGCGATCGGCCGACCGGCCGGTCCCGGACCAGTGGGGCGATGGGCCCCGTTCCATGCGTACGGCCAGAGTCCCGCCTCGACGAACTCCTGCGGGTCGGCGTGCCCGGCGTGCCCGGCGAGCCGGTCGTACGGCAGCCGGGGCCGGCCTCCGTACCGCAACGTCGACCTGACCGGCGGTCAGATAGCGGTCGTTCCCGCGCAACCACCGCCGTCCCGTCCGGAAACCTGATTGGCCGGCCGCCGCCGAGCTGCGATGATGCATGATTCCCAGACGGAGGACATTTGTTCTTTTTTGTGTGCGCGGGATGCGGTGCCGAGCTGACCACCTCGCTCTCCCAGGTAGCCCTTCCGGCCCATGCCCATCAGAGGTACGGCAACGGCCTTCAGCTTCCGGTACTCATGGCCCCGGGCACGTTCGCCGTGAACCCTGAGCCCTGGGGGCCGCCGTGGCGACGGTGGGAGGAGATCCATCCGGACGAGGCGACCGCCCGCGGTGTCTACGCGCCGGTCCACGCCCTGTCCGACGGCGCGCCCGGCGCGATCGTCATCGCACCCGGAGACACCCGCAACACCCGGCTCATCCCGGAGAAGCGTGGCGGCGCCTGCTGCGGCCTCGACGCGGGCGACGGCCCCAACATGGCCTGCGAGGCCTGCGGCCTGCCCGTGGCGACCCGGATCGACGACTGCTCGCTCTGGCAGGCGGTATGGCTCGCACCCGACGCCGTGCGTCGTCTCCCCGTCGACGGTGCCGACACCGAACCGCTGTCCTGGACGGAGCTGATGGCGGCGGAGAAGGGCACGCCTCCGTTCGAACCCATCTCCACGTGGGGGTCACGGCTGGGGTCGAACCCCTTCTGGTCGTGGAGCCCGCAATGGGAGGCCGCGGCCGGCCGGGCACTCGCTCATCTCCTGGTGGCCTCGGAGCGTCGGCCGGTGACGGTCCCGGACGGCCTGATCGGGGAGCTGTTCCAACGAACCCTCGACGCTCTGCTACCCGCGGGCGCGTCGGCGCGGCGCGCAGTCCTGGCCGGACCGGGACGGCCCGCCCCCGACGAGGGAGCCGACATCCTCCTCGTACCGAGCCATCCCCGGACGGGGCAGGCCTGGGCCCCGGCCGACTCGGACGGCCCGGCCGCCTCGGCGTACCTGGTGCCCTTGCCGGTCGGGGTGTGGCTGTGGCTGGCGTTCCCCGAACCGCATCTGCCCGCCCCCACATCGGGCGGCATCCCCGACGGCGTCCTCCGAGACGACCTCGACCCACCCATGTCGCGCCCCGACCACCCGTTCGGAGCCGACGTGGGAGTGTTCCGACACACCTTGGTCCGGCTGCCGGCCGTCCGCAGCTCTTGGCTGCGGGAGATCCTCGAGAACCGCACACGGCGCCTCATCTAGCCCGCTCCCGGTTCCCTCGTCGGCCAGGCCGACGCCTCCGCGACCGGGCGCTGCGCGGCGGGCGGACCCGTCGCTGTACGCGGATCCGGCGCTGTCGGCGGACGCGTCACTATCGGCGGACCCGTCGCTGACGGCGGATCCGGAACTGCAGGGGCAACGAATGACGCGGGTGTCGTTCGAGCGGCGAAAGGTAAGGGAACAGAGCTTCACCCACTGATGCGGTGGCGCGACATCGCGACCCGGAGCAGCCGACGCTCTCGCAGCACCGTGAGCGTGGGATTCGACGGCAGAACCTAGCCGGTGTTGTCCGCGCGGAAGGCTCGCCGGTAGGCGGCGGGCGTGGTGCGCAGGGCCTCGTGGAAGCGGCGGCGCAGGTTGACGGCCGAGGAGAGGCCGACCCGGTGCGCGATGGTTTCCACGGGCAGGTCGGTCTCCTCCAGCAGCGCCCGGGTGGCGGCGATCCGCCGGTCCAGCAGCCAGCGCCCGGGACTGATGCCCAGCTGCTCGGTGAAGCGCCGGGTCAGCGTGCGGGCCGAGACCTGCGAGCGGACCGCCATGTCGGCGACGCTGACCGGCTGGTCAAGGCGCCCGGCAAGCCACTCGAGGAGCGGGGCCAGCGAGTCGGTCACCGGTCCGGAGGTGGGCAGTTCGGCGTACTGCAGCTGGCAGCCCTCGCGGTGCGGCGGCATCACCATCTGCCGGGCGATGCGCATCGCGTACGCGGCGCCCTGGTCGACGCTCACCAGGTGCAGGCAGAGGTCCACGCCGGCCGCCGATCCGGCGCTGGTGGCGACGTCGCCGTGGTCCACGTAGAGCACCGCGGGGTCGACCCGGACCTGCGGGAACCGGGCGGCCAGCTCGGTGGCCCGGGCCCAATGGGTGGCGGCCCGCCGACCGTCCAGGAGTCCGGCGGCTGCGAGCACGAAGGCGCCCGAGCAGATGCCGACGATCCGCGCACCGCGCCGGTGCGCCCGGCGGACCGCCGTGACCAGGGCCGACGGCACCTCGGTGCCGACCGGCTGCTGCCAGCCGGGGACCAGCACGGTGTCCGCCCGCTCCAAGGCGTCCAGGCCAGTGGTGACGAGCATGTCGTAGCCGGCCTGGGTGCGCACCGGACCGGGGTGTTCGGTGCAGACCTCGAACGCGTAGCGGGCGGGGATCGCCGGGCCGTGGTCGCCGAACACCTCGGTCGCGCAGGCCAACGGGAAGGTCGACTGCGGCGGCTGGACCAGGGCCACGACCCGGTGCGGCGCCGGGGACTTCGGCAGCGAACGAAGCGTCATGGCGCGAAAGTACCCCTTCATGTCGTTCAGGACACTGGGTTGAACCGATTGGTCCAGTCCAATATCTGTGCTGTGACCACCGCACACACGCAGAAGCAGACCCAGACCGAGGCCGAGACCAAGACCGATTCTGCCCAGGCCACCCAGACCGACCGGACAGATCCGCAAGCCTCCCGGCCGCCCGCCCGGCCCCCCTTGTGGGACCGGCGCTTCACGCTCTACTTCACCGCCCGCGCGGTCTCGCTGTTCGGCGACGCGATGATGCCGGTGGCCGCCGCGCTCGCGGTCGGCCCGCTGTACGGGATCTCCGGGGTCGGCTTCGTCCTCGGCGTCTGGACCGGGACCTTCGTCCTCCTGGTCCTGTTCGGCGGGGTGTTGGCCGACCGGTTCGGCGCCCGCCGGATGATGGTCGGCGCGGACCTCGTCCGGGTGCTCACCCAAGGTGTGCTGGCTGCCGCGTTCTTCGCCGGGGCGCCGCCGTTCTGGCTGCTGGTGGCCATGGCGGCTCTGGCCGGTGCGGCCGTCGCGATGTTCCTGCCGGGGGTGAACGGGATGGTCCCGCTGGTCGCCCGCGAGCCGCAGCGGGCCAATGCCACGCTCAAGGTGGCCGACGCGCTCGCGCATCTGCTCGGCCCGGCCTTGGCGGGGCTCCTGATCGCGCTGACCAGCGCCGGGACCGTGTACGCGATCGACGCCGGCACCTTCCTGCTCAGTGCCCTGTGCCTGGTGCTCATCCGGCTCGCCCCGGCCGCCGCGCGCACGGACACAGCGGACGGAGCCGACGCCGACTCCCTAGTTCACAGCGGCAGTTCACTTCGCCGGGACCTGCGCCAGGGGTGGCAGGAATTCCGCGCCCGCACCTGGATGTGGGCGGTGATCCTGATCTGGGTGGTGTTCGGCGTGCTGCTCTTCGGCCCACTGGTATCGCTCAGCTCGACGCTGATCGGAGCCCGGCTCGGTCCGAACGCCTACGGCCTTGTGGTCTCCTTCCTCGGCGTCGGAACGGTGCTCGGCGGCCTGCTGGCTCTGCGGGTGCGCCCGGCCCGGCCACTGGCCGCCGGAGCGGCGGCGATGGCGCTCTACACCCTGCTGCCGCTCTGCGTGGCGCTGGGCGCCGGTCTGCCGGTGCTGCTGGCGGGCCACGTGCTCGGCGGTGGAGCCTTGGCGTTCTGGTCGGTGATGTGGGCGACCAGCGTGCAGACCCACACCCCACCCGCGGTGCTGAACCGGGTGAGCGCGTACGAGCTGGCCGGCTCGGTGTCCGGGATCGCGCTCGGCCAGATACTGGCGGGGCCGGCCACCGCACTGGCCTCCCCGGAACGGATGCTGCTGGTGTCGGCCGGCGTCTGCCTGGCGGGCTGCGTGGCGCTGTTCGCGACCCCGGCCATCCGCACCCTGCGCCGCGCTGCTCTCACGGACAGCGGCAAACCGGGAGCGCCGGGCGGATCGGACAGCCCGGACAGCCCAGACAGCCCGCCAAGCCCGAGCGGACCGCGCAGCCCGCACAGCCCGGACAGCCCAGACGGCCCGGACGAGAACTGAGCGGCCCCACAACGCCGTTACGCCGCGCACCGCCTCGCCCACGATTCGTACAACGGCAGAGCAATCGATAGGGTCCATGGTCACGACCGCACCCCGTTCGATCCACGGGCCGGTCAGGGCTCTGCCGCGGTCTGTGGCACCTCCACGACTGCCTTGCCGAACCCTGCCTGCCCGGGCCCTGGAACACGGGGGCGATCCTCACGGCGGGGCAGTCGGCCCGGCCGACGGGACAGGAGGAAAAGTGGCACAGATCATTGCCGAGGTCTCACGGACGTTCAACGAGTTTCTGCTCCTGCCGAACCGGACCCGGACCGACTGCTCGCCTGCGACGGTCGACCTGCGCACACCCCTGGTGCGCCACATCGTCGGTGAGGCGTCGGCGATCGAGCTGCACTCCCCCTTCACGTCCGCGATCATGCAGGCCGTCGGTACACCGGAACTCGCGATCGCGCTCGCTCGCAACGGCGGACTGAGTTTCCTGCACCACAACCAGCCGGTCCACGACCAGGCCGCAGCAGTCCGCCAAGTGAAGAATTTCAAGGCCGGATTCGTCACCAGCGACACCAACCTCCGCCCCGACGACAGCCTGGGTCTCCTGGTCGAGATCATGCGCCGCACGGGTCACAGCACCGCCGCGGTCACCCATGACGGGACCGCCACCGGCCGCCTGCTCGGCCTGGTGACCTCCCGCGACTTCCACCCTCAACGTCATGACCTGACCGAACCGGTCAGCGGGCGGATGACCGCCATCGCCGACCTGCCGCATGTCGGGCCCGACACCACGCTCTCCGAGGCCAACGCCCGGCTCTGGGACGAACGGCTGGACTGCCTGCCCGTACTCGACGGCGAGGGCAACCTGCAGCATCTGGTGTTCCGATCCGACTACACGGACAACAAGCGTTTCCCGAACCAGGCCGTGGACGCCGCCAAGCGCCTGCGTGTCGGGGCCGGCGTCAACACCCATGACTACCAGGAGCGCGTCCCGGCCCTGGTGGAGGCGGGCGTGGACGCACTGTGCTTCGACTCGTCAGACGGCTACAGCGACTGGCAGGCGCAGGCCCTGACCTGGGTGAAGAAGCACTATCCCGAGATCCCGATCGGCGGTGGCAACGTGGTGGACGGCGAGGCCTTCACCTTCCTCGCCGAGGCCGGGACGGACTTCGTCAAGGTCGGCGTGGGCGGCGGTTCCATCTGCATCACCCGCGACCAGAAGGGAATCGGCCGCGGCCAGGCCAGCGCCGTACTGGACGTCGCGGCGGCAAGGGACGCATTCCGCGAGCGTACCGGCGCGTACGTGCCGATCTGCTCCGACGGCGGGCTGGTGCACGACTACCACGTGGCACTGGCGCTGGCAATGGGCGCCGACTTCGTCATGATGGGGCGCTACTTCGCGCGTTTCGACCAGGCGGCAGGCGCGAAGCTGGCCACCCGTGACGGCTTCGTGAAGGAGTACTGGGGCGAGGGTTCGAACCGAGCCCGAAACTGGCAGCGCTATGGCCAGGGCGGTCAGGGGCTGGTCTTCGAGGAAGGCGTGGACGGTTACGTCCCCTACGCGGGTGACCTCGACGAAGGGCTCGCCCTGACCGTCGCCAAGCTCAAGACCACGATGGTCTCCTGCGGTTCGGCCACCCTGCCGGAGTTCCAGTCCACGGCCAGGCTGACCCTCGTCTCGGACCAGAGCTTCCAGGAGAGCCACGCCAACGTCACTCTGCGGGACACCCCGGCGACGGTCTCCTGACCAGACGCAGAGGTACGTCGGGTCCGGTCGTTCACGAGCGCGCGGCCGGACCGGTCACTGGATCCGGAGGGGGACGTCCGAGGGGGACGGACGACTGTCCGTCCGAGCCCTCGGCGGAGAGGCGCGGTCGCGCCCCGACCCAAGTCAGTACTCGGATGTCAGGACGGGGCGAGGACGCAGAACTCGTGGCCCTCCGGGTCGGTCAGGCACGTCCACGGGACGTCGCCCTGGCCGACGTCGAGGTCGGTGGCGCCGAGGGCGCGCAGCCGGGCCACCTCCGACGCTTTGTCGTCATCGGGGGACGGCAGCAGGTCGAGATGGACACGATCCGGCACGGTCTTCACGTCGGGCGTGCGGAGGAACTCGAGATACGGGCCGACGCCCTTGGCGGAGCGAAAGACCGCACTCCCGTCGGTCACCTCGTGCAGGGTCCAGTCCAGCGCCTCACCCCAGAAGCGGGCCATGGCCCGCGGATCCGAGCAGTCGACCACGACCGCGGCGATCGGCCCGGTGTCCCGGTAGACCTCGCGAGGCTCCAGGACGCAGAATTCGTTGCCCTCGGGGTCGGCGAGGACCGTCCACGGCACGTCGCCCTGGCCCACGTCTGCGGGCGTCGCACCGAGAGCCTGAAGACGCGCCACCAACTCCGCCTGATGGGCCACGGAGGTGGTGGCGAGATCGAGGTGCACACGGTTCTTGGTTGTCGTCTTGGGTTCCGGGACGGGAACGATGTCGATGCAGACGGCGACCGGGTCCGGCCAGACGAGGTCGCCGGCGGGTCCGACATAGGTGGTCACGCCGGGCCGGAAGACACTCCAGCCGAGCGCCTCCGCCCAGAACCGGCCAACTGCCAAGCCATCGAGAGCCTTGATGTTCACCTGAACAGGTCGCAGTCCCATGCCGGCGATCCTATGCGCCCTCTCTGCACCGACAGCCTCAGGTTCCGACGGATCTTGGGAGTCGTCACCCCGTGCTCGCTCAGCCGGCGTGGAGAATCCGAAAGCGATCAGGTTCCGCCGGATCCCGATCAACGACCTGAACCGGCGCCCAAACCCATTGCCACACGTTGATGCCTGGCGTGCGGGAGAACTGGATCTGCCCGCGCGTACCTTCGACCGCGACGCGCGCCCAGGACCCGGCAGTTCGCGCCCGGTCCACGCCGTGCGACCGGAGCACATCGGCGAGGACTGCGACCGTGTCGTAGCCCTCGAAGGCGACGAAGGAGGGCGCTTCGCCCAGCCGCTCACGGAGGGCCGTTTCGACCCGTGTACCGAGGGGGCTGAGGCGCTCGGGCAGGTAGCGCAGGAACGGGATCGCGGCGCTGTCATCACCCAGCAAGGTCGCCCATTCGGCGAACTCCGGCTGTCCGGCCGGAGCACCGATCGTGATCTCGGCGAGCCGCGGATCGCGGCGGACGGACGTGACGATCGGCACTGCCGGCTCCGGGTGGCCGACCAGAAGAAGGAGGGCTGTCGCGCGATTGTCGACGAGTTCGTCGCACAAGGCCGTGGGAGTGAGGGCGCGTGCGTCGAGTTCGATGACGGTGCCGCCGCGTGGAGCGAGATGGTCCCGAAGGATGCGCGCACCAGCCGCCCAGTAGACACTCGGCTCGGCCGCTACGGCGATTCGACGGTGGCCGGCGCTCAGGAGGAAGTCCGCGTAGATCTGCCAGCCGTGGGACTGCGCAGGGGCGAGGCGCGCGACCCATTCCGTGGGCTCCTCGGTGAGCGTGTCGAGAACCGCCGACGAGCAGAGGAACGGCAGGCCGAGGGCGTCGGCCCTGGCAGCAGCGGCGCGGGCGACGACGCTGTGGTACTCCCCCGCCAAGGCGTCCACGCCCAGGCGCGCCAATTCATCCACGGCCGCCGCGGCCCTCTGCGGATCAGCCGCGGTGTCCCGGACCACCAGCTCGAGCGGCCTTCCGACGATCCCACCGTCGTCATTGACTTCGCGAACGCCCAACTCGAGTCCAGCGAGCAGGTGTTGCCCTGCCTCAACCCATCCAGGCCGAGTGAGCGGAACGAGGGCACCGATCCGGACGGCTGATGCGTCATTCGGCTCCGCGCCAGGCGGCGATGGTGGCGTAGTCATGGGTTGGAGTCTCCCGCGTGACGATTCGGCCGCAGTGGGCGCGGATCGGTCGGTGAACGTCAGTGATGCCGAGAGTAGTTGAACCGAGTGCGGCCGGCTTCGGTACGTCCGCCGAAGCGGCCGTCGGGACGGCGATAGCGCACCGCTGGTTCAAGATCGGGCACGGCCGAACGACTGTGCCGGTATGCGTCAGTTGAGCCCCAGAGGGAGACCAACGATGAGCGGGCTTCCCGGGGCGTCGCCCGAGTCGGCACTGCCGCCGTCAACGGCGCTCAGCACTCGGTCGCCGCTCTACGAGACCGCGAGCACCCAACTCGCCCTCATCTCCTGAAACTTGACGACTAACACCGTTAGCCCTAACGTGACGCCACACGGCTAACGCCGTTAGCCGCATCGCTCGATAGGTGGAAAGGGACGCCGCAATGAACACCGCCACGGCCGACAGCGCCCCGCGCGACAGTGTCCCGACCCGGCCCCTCCGGTGTCCCGGGATCGCCGCATCCCCGCTCCCACCCACCGTACGGATGACACTTCCCGGACCCCGACGGCTCAGCAGGATCGCTTTCACGGGGACGGCCCGCCGTGGCTGACCGCGCGCAGCAGATCATGGCCGCCGCCCGCGAACTGCTCGACTCCGAGGGGCCGGATGCGTTGTCGATGCGGCGCATCGCCGAGCGCGTCGGCATCCGGGCGCCTTCCCTGTACAAGCACTTCCCCGACAAGGCCGCCGTCGAAGCCGGGCTCCAGGCGCAGGGGATGACCCTGTTGGCGGAGGACCTCGAGGCCGCCGAAGCCGAGATCGGCATCGAACAGCCCCTGCTCGTGCTCGCGCGCGCCTACCGACGGCACGCCCTCGCCGGCCCGCACCTCTACCGCATCACCCACACTCGGCCGCTCGTTCGCGCTGCTCTTCCCGACGGACTCGAAGATCGCGCGGCGACGCCGCTGGCCCGCGCGGTGCACGGCGACATCGAGATCGCGCGCTCGTTCTGGGCCTTCGCGCACGGCATGGTCGTACTCGAACTCGACGGCCGCTTCCCGCCCGGCGCAGACCTGGACGCCGCCTGGCGCACCGGCTGCGACGCGTTCGCCCAGGCCATCCCGGACAGGCACCGGGGAGACACCGGATGACAACGATCACTGGACAACCCGCCACCGGCACGGCCCGCACGCGCCGCCCCTGGGCCGGGACCGAGACCTCGACGGAGTGACCATGGATTTCGCCTACCTGCCCAGTCCTTCGACCGGGGTCCTGCACCTCGGCCCCGTTCCGTTGAGGGCATACGCCTTCTGCATCATCCTGGGCGTGCTCGTGGCCGTCTGGCTCGGCAACCGGCGCTGGGTTGCGCAAGGCGGCGAACAGGGCGTCATCGCCGACATCACCATGTGGGCAGTGCCGTTCGGCATCGCCGGTGGACGGCTGTACCACGTGATGACCAGCCCTGACGCGTACTTCGGCGAACACGGTGAGCCGATCCGTGCCCTGTACGTGTGGGAGGGCGGGCTCGGCATCTGGGGCGCCATCGCCTTGGGCGGGGTCGGCGCGTGGATCGGCTGCCGTCGCCGCCGGATCCCGTTGTCCGCGTACGCGGACGCGGTCGCCCCTGGCATAGCCTTGGCCCAGGCGATCGGCCGGTGGGGCAACTGGTTCAACCAGGAACTCTACGGCCGCCCCACCACGCTCCCCTGGGGCCTGGAGATCGACCCCGCGCACCGCCCGTCCGACATGCTCGACATCGCGACGTACCACCCCACCTTCCTCTACGAGTCCCTCTGGGACATCGGCGTCGCCGCACTGGTCCTCTGGGCAGCCCGCCGGTTCGCCCTCGGTCACGGCAGGACCTTCGCCCTGTACGTCGCGGCCTACACGGTCGGCAGGTTCTGGACCGAGTACCTGCGCATCGACGAGTCCCACGCGTTCCTCGGCCTGCGCCTGAACGGCTGGACCTCCGTCGTGGTCTTCGCGGGCGCCATCGCCTACCTCGCCGTATCGACCCGCCGCCACCCGGGCACCGACGACGTGTCACGCCCCAAGAACGAGGGCGCGCACGACGACGAGCCGCGCCCGGGCGTCGCCCTCAAGACGGGAGGCGGTGACGCAGGATGACGCGTGACACCGCCGGCCGGGCGCTGTCCACGGAGCGGGGACTCGCCTCGGCACGTCCGCACGGGATGAGGCCCCGGTCCACCCGTATGTGCGGCCTGTGAAGGTGCACCATCCCGTCAGCGGGCAGTTCCGCCCGCGCACGCTGCAGGAGCGCGACGTACACGCGACGAGCACCTGATGAAGGCGGCCACCGCCTCCGCCCACCAGGAACCGCCATGAGAGGCGACGTCTTAGTCGGCAACCCCCAGAGTCCTTAGCGCCTCATAGGCCTCGCGCCTCTCTGAAAAGTTCGTCGATCGTCGTGGTGCCACCGCGACGATCGACGCGAACGGCGTTTCTGCGAAGCGCTCGACGGCAATCTTGGCGAAGAGGGGCAGCCCCTCGGCGTCCGCTCCGGCGAGCCGATCACGGTGCAACAGGAACTGCGTCTCCGGATCGCGGCGCACAAGATGCCCGGGGACGTAGTAAAGATCCGCCTCCGAGAACTCCGCCTCCGTGATGTCCAGCGCCCATTCCGTCGCCGGGTCCGCCTCAGATGTGGAAGTCAGGTACCGACTGGCCCGGTTACGGCGCACCCAAGTGCGAATGTTCGGGGCCGCAGCAACGGCTGGATCCGCGGCAACCGCCTTCTTTCTCGTCCCGCATCAGCGGCCCCGCCCTACGAGATCGGCGAGCAAGCGTGGGCCGCGCCTCGTGGCCAGGGCGAGCTCCATCCATTGCACCATGTCGATCGGCTCGGCCGACGGCTGATAGAAGTCCGCCCAGTACGCCCCCGGCTCCTGAACCTCAGACGGTCGCAACCCGAACTCGGACGGCGCCTCTTTGACGGCAAGGTCAGTTTCGCTGGACAGCGCCATATGTTGATGGTGTCCCGCCGGGGCAGGCGCGTTGGTGAAAATGCCCTGCTCAATGCGCTGCGGGAGCACTAGCATCCCCGAATGCGAAGCATCGAGGCCCTGATCCCGCAGGCCGGACGCGACGACATCGCAGGCCTGCGGGAGATCGACGCGGAAGAACTCGCCCGGTACGCGGCGGACCCCGCGCACCCGTGGTGGCGCCGCAGGCCCTGCGTGATCGCGCTGACCGGCCGGATACCGGAGCGGTACGTCCCCGAGCTGACCGCGCGCATCCAGGATCCCTGCGACACTTCCGAGGTGCGCAGGGCCCTGCTCGACCTGCTCGCGGATCGGGCAGAACTGCTGCCCTGGCTGCGGCACGAGGACCGCCGGGCCGACACCTCGTACGGAATGGCCGAGGCTTTCCTGAAGGTGCGGGGCTTGCTCGGCGACCGCTCGGCCGCGCGCGAGCTGGCGACTCTCGCCGCCTCGCCGTGGCAACGCGCCCGCGTCGCGGGCGAAGCCGGTCTGGACGGGCTGGTCGACCGGTACGGGACGGACGCGATCCTGGCCGAACTCGGCGTGGAACGACCTGAGGACCGGTCGTTCCGCGTCCTGATGCGGCATCGCGCCGACGACGACGTGACCGATGCGCTCGCGGACCCGGACCGGGGAGTCGCGTACCTTGCGCAGTCGCTCGCGACCGACGCGGACCGTCTCCGCGCCTACCTCGACGAGGCGCCGACGACCGAGGCGAAGCTGTGGGCGGCGTACGCGTTGCACGGCCTCACCGGGGACGAGGCCGAGACCCGGGCGGTCTACGAGCGCCTGGGGCGCCCCCGGGTCCAGGTCGAGGGCCTGGACGAGGAACTACGCGGAGTGATCGTCCACGAGTACGGTCACGGCTGCGAGCGCGCAAGCGACCCGCGGTGGCGGCTCGAGGCCCTGTGCGACGAACCGCCCGCCCGCCCCGACGTGGACGGCCAGCTCCGGCGCGCGATGGCCGCCCTCACAACAGCCGGCCTCGCGCCGAAGCCCCCGGTCTCGTGCGGCGAGGACTACCAGCAGGGCGACGGCACCTACTACGTGATCGAGGTCGGCGAGAACCGCCTCCTGATCAGCACCCTCGGCCCGTTCGCAACCGCCGAGGACGACGACTCCGCCGGCCGCCGGGCGCTCGAACGGGCGGGCTTCCGCTGGATCGACGCGGAAACCGGCGCGATCCGGGTCACGGACCTCTGTGTCTACTACTTCGGCGGGCGCGGGCCCCTCACGGTCGAGACGCTGCTGTTCTACTGGCAGGACTAGGGCATTTCGTCGGGATCATGGATGTTGCTCGTTGTGACGGTCCCGCGCGCTGTGTCGGTGCCGTGCCGTACGGTCCGGATGTGTTCTCGTGACCGCCGGGTCACGCTCAGGGCCCGTTTGAACCTGCGTTCCTGCCTCGGCTGCAGATAGGTCTGCGGATGGCCGGTGAGCCGGTGACGGAGTTGGTGTCCACGTTCCGAGGGGGTGCCTCGATGTCTTCGGTCAATCAGGCAGGGCTGTGCGCGGGCCTTCCGGCCGGGGGGACGTGAAGTGCCGGGAGTGCTGGTCCGGGTGGGTTGATCAGGGCAGGTCTTCGTCCGGGTACAGGTATGAATCGTTCTCGGCGTAGTAGATGACTGCCTCGCATGCCTCTTGGACGGAGGGAGTGCTCCCGTCATGGTGCGCCCACCAGGTCTCCAGGACGTCGCGGATCAGGACGGCTTCCAAGAGGTAGGTGCGGCCCTCGGCGTCTGGCCGGCTTGAGCCTTCCCGGTTGGGGACAGCTACCGCGTCGCTTTGCGCAGTCCAGGGCTCGCTGGCGAAGACGGTCAGGCCGTCATCCGTCTCAGTCAGTCGGCTGATCAGTTCCTCAAGTATCACGCGTACTCCAACTGGGCTCATCTGCTAACTGCAGAGTCCCATGTGGCATGGGGTTCGAGGCTCGTAGAACGCCGTCTCGGAGCCTGGCGAACAGGACGCTGAGCGGTGGCGGGCGAGGCCCACACCATGCCACCACGGGCTGCCCCCGATCAACGCCGACCACGAGCGCACGCACAAACGCAACATGACGGGGCTTCGGGCCAAGCGAGCGGTGGTGGCGGGCGCGTGACCCCGCAGACGAACCTGCCCGCTGACCGCGTCAGGCATTGAGCTTGCCGTTTAGCTTCCGGCGTCCGGTGAGGCGGATTCGACCGCGATGGTGACTTGGGCGGTCCACGACCAAGGCTCCTGGGGTGGATCCCAGTTCACCTCGACGTCGGTGCCGTGGAAGTCGCGAGCGAGTCCCGTCACCATCGCCGCCGCCGCGGCCCGCGCGTCCTGTGGATCGGTATGGATCGGCACGTCCAGGCGCCCGCAGAGCATCCCGCCTTCCACAGTGAGGACGCTGTGGCGCCAGCCCTCCGGCGTCGCCAACAGCACGATCCCCTTCGGAATGCCAAAGGTAGGCCGCTTCTTCTTCTCCTTCTTACGTCTCACCATGCCGCTATCCAACATCGTCGGGTTCACGGCGATGAGTTCGGGTAGCGGCTCGACTGCCCCGGCCGCTTGGTGCCCGTCATATGGTGGGCGGGCAGACCGCATGCTTCGCCTGTGGCGAGGACGCGTCCGACGTCGTAGCGGGCTGGGGGTACGCGGTTCTTCCATCCGGTCCGACGTCCCGATCCTGGCCGGGCAAGGCGTGTGCTCGGACGATTCACTGGTCACGTGGCGTCATAGCACGAAACGTAGACAGTGAAGTTGATGCTCAGCACCGGGTCCTGATTCAAGACGTAGACCTCCCAGCCAGTGCCATCTGCCGTAGGTCGATTGAGAACGACGTGGCCGAGCGTCAAAGGCTTGTTCCAACCGCCGCCTGCGGCCATCTTGCCATCAGGACATTCCGCAGTCACAACTTGATCACCGTTGGGGCCGATGACGACGTTCTTCTCGGCACGCTCGAATCCAGACAGACCCCCAGGACCGGTGTCGCCCGTGGGTCCGGTGTCACCCGTAGCACCTGCCGGACCAGTGCTGCCCGTCGGACCGGTGTCACCCGCAACACCCGCCGGACCAGTGCTGCCCGTCGGCCCCGTGTCACCCGCAACACCCGCCGGACCAGTGCTGCCCGTCGGCCCCGTGTCACCCGCAACACCCGCCGGACCGGTCGGTCCGACGACCGGGCCCTTGGGTCCATCGTGGTCCCCTGCATGGTCTCCGTGGTGATCGGGGCTGTGGCGGCCGTGGCACAGCTCCTTCGGCATCCACCATGCCCGGCACTCGTCCGCGCTCAGGACGCCGGTCACGAACGGCGCCCAGGCTCGCGGGTCGGGCTCGGCCCGGTCCCGTGCGGGCGCTGCCGAGGTGGTCTGCATTGCAGCGATGGCAGGCGTGGCGAGGCCCAAGATCGCCGTGGCGAGCGCAGCCATGGTGCCGCCGACCAGCAGTCTTCGACGATGGGGAAGCGGGCCCAGGGCCGACCGGAACCTGTCCTCAGGACTCATGGATCACTCCTTGTGAACCGGTGACGTTGACTCCAGAGGCGCGGATACCTCCAGGGGCATCCATGGGTCACCAGAAGGCGGCGCTATCGCGACTACGGCTTTCCTCAGGCCAATGGCAGACAATGGCAGGGCCGATCAGGCGAACGCGCAGCGCGCCCCTTCCACTGTTTGGGGAGGGCACCTCTATCTTTCGCACCCGCCTCGACCTTGAGCGCGGGAGTGAGGAACGCCATCGGCCCCAGAGATGACGTTCAAGAAACACTCACTCAGCTGAGGCGCCGCGCGGGTGGCCTGGCCCGCTCGATCACGTGACCGTCTCCCTGCGTCGACGGGAGTGGTGCGGGCGGCGAGGGTGATGCCGCTGTCGAGACGGTTGTGGCAGCCGATGGCGATGCCGGGACCGCGGGCGATGTTGTGACCGGTCTGAGTGCCGTCGCCGATGAGGCCTCCGAAGCGTGGTTCCGCAGAGGCAGAGGCCGTCAGGGCCACGCATGAGGACTTCGCGGTCGGGTCTGGTCATGTTGTCGCAGAGGTTGATGTCAGCGCCGGTGACGCATCAGGAGAGGTGACGTCGGTGCCGACGAGGGTGCGGTGTGCCGTTGCGGTGCTCCAGGACGGATTCTTCTCCGACGAAGGCGTGGGTGACCTCTCAGTTCGAGCTGACCGAGAATTGCCGATGGGCCATGTGGGCTGCTCAGGGCCGTGGCCTAGTGGTTGCTGCTGAACGAAGGGGATCGCATGTCACGCGATATGGCCGAAGCAGAGGCCGGCATGAAGGGGATCACGTTTCCCGCCTGGCACGGAAAGCACTACGTGACCTGGCTGAGCTGCTGGTCCGCCTCGGCAGCTTCGGCCTGGACCTGACGTGGCGCGTCGAATTCGACGAGATCGTCGATCCTCGCTGCGTCGAGATGGAGAGACAGTCTGCCGGCGCCGGCATGGACACATTGACACTGTTGTCGCTGACGACCCCCTTCCTCCAGTTGATCGACGCCGAAGCACGTGGGTTTGCCGAGGACGAGCTGATGGTCGTCCTGACCGAATTCGACAGCTCGTTGTGGGATGTCAGGGCTGTCGACGAGCGCGTACTCAGCGAACTTCGCCGCCACTGTCCGGGGGCAACGGACCTCTGAACCGGGCGTTTCACGTCGGGTGGAGCCATGGGCGGATCGAGGCCACTGTGACCGTCCCATGGAAGACGTACGCTCTCTTGTCCTAGCGCGTGGCGATCGCTCGGAAGTTCTTGAGCCGGTTGATGGTCCGCTCGACTTCGTTGCGGCAGACCGTCTTGTGCGTCGTCGTCCGCCACTGGTCACGAGTCCGGGGAGGGCTGCAGCCGTACATGGAGCGGCCCCACTCCCCGGGTTCGGGAGAGGGGCCGCTTTGTCGTCATGTCAGGGCGCCCGGCTCGGCGTCTGGTCCCGGGATGTTGCTGGGCGCGGTGACGCTGCGGGGCCGCCCCGTAGAGGGTGATCCCACGGGCGCACCGGACGGGTATCTCGCCACAACGACGCGCCAGGCCAGGCGCCGGCGCCCGCCACGTCGTTCAGCTCAACGGATCGCCGCCGCAGCCCACCGGGCGAAGCCCGCCACATTGCGTGGGCAACGCCATCGGGACTCACCCTCCGGTGCCTTGGCGGGGTAGTCGAGGTCCGTCCACTGGTACTCCGAGTCGCCGGCCAGCAACGACAGCAGCATCTCGAAGGACTCCAACTGCCCGTCGACATCACTTTCGTCGCACGGATGGACCTCGTGACCGCAGGCCGCATCGGCGACGGCCGGATCCGAGGCCACGGCCAGTAGCGCCTCCGCAGCTTCGTTCGCAGCCTTGGGCTCGGCCTCCGTGGCTGCGTGGCCGTACATCAGCACCAGCCCGAACGTGAAGAACGCGGTCACATCCGGATCCGGGGGCACCGCGGCCCGCGCCCTGCGGAGCTGTTCCACGCACTCCAGCAAGGTCTCGTCGTGCTCGCCCAGGAAGTATCCCTGCCGGATCGACTCCCAGTCTTCGGCCAGCTCTTCCGCATTCGCAATCATGATCATGTCGACGTCCAGCACGCGAGCCTGGTTCCCGATGCGGCAACGGCTCCCTCCCGCCCGTAGACAGCGCTTCGTCGGCGTCGGCCTCAGGTTCCGGGCACGCGGCCCCGCGGCCGCGAAACTCGGGCGCTGTTCGGGACCTGCCGGCGGTAGGTTCGCGCCGGTATGTGGCGGGGGAGGAAGCCCGGGGGGGCGATGCCGATGATGTTCGGGTACTCGGACGAGTGGTGGGTGCTGCTGCTGTACCCGGCGGTGTTGTGGGTGCCGTTCGGGCCGTTCTTCATGCTCTCGCTGGGGGTGTGGTGTGCTTCCGCGCCCGGTCCTCGACCGCGAGTGTGGTCGGTGTCGGTGCCGCTGATACCGGTGGTGACCTCGGCAATCTTCATGATCTTCCCGCTGAGCCGGTGGGACCGGCCGGTGCGGGTGGACGGCGCGGTGGAACCGCCGGAGCAGTTGTACGAGTTCCTCGGCTACCTGGCCGTGTACGTCGGGGGCATCACGGTGCTGCCCTGGCTGCTCGGTTACGGCATCACGCGCCTGCTGCGCTTCGTACGGGCCCGCCGGTGCGGCCCGGCGAAGCCACGCGGGGCGCGCCACACGGCCACGGAGGCGGACACGGCGTAGTCGCCGAGTCGTCCGTCGGGTGGCTGTCAGCAGCGCCGACCCTGGCACGGCGGCGGCGCGTCCTGCGCTCCGTGCCTTCCCTCGGGCCGGATCAGGGCGACGAGAAAGGTCAGGGCGATGCCCGCCGCGACCGCGAACAGGGCGTTGCTGATCCCGTTCGCCGTCCCGTCGCGCAGCTGCTCCCCCGTGAGTCCGCCCAGACCCGCCGTCGCCACCAGCACCAGCAGGGCGAGGCCCACGGCGGCGCCCATCCCGGAGCCGGTGGAGGCGATCCCCGAGGCGATGCCCTGGTCCCGGTCGGGCACCCCGGTCCCGGCGGCGATGAACATGCCGGTGAACACGATCCCGTCACCGGCGCTGAGCAGGACGAGCCCCGGGATCAGTTCTGCGTACGAGCCGTCGGAGGAGACCGTCGGGCCGAGCAGGACGGCACCGACCGCACCGACCGCGAGTGCGCCGAGCAGAGTGCGCCGCAGACCGAACCGGGTCACGAGCTGCCCCGCGGTCGTCGACCCCGCGACGACGACCGCTGTCGGGACGACGAATCCGGCGCCGGTCTCCAGGGCGTCGTAGCCGAGAACCTGCTGGAAGTGGAGCGAGAGGAAGTACAGCACCGAGCCGAAGGTCGCCATGAACATGAACGCGATGACGACGCTGGTGACGAGGCTGGGGTTGGCCAGGAGCCGCGGCGGCACGAGCGGGTCGCTGCTGCGCCGCTCGACGAGCGCGAAGACTCCCAGCAGGAGGAGTCCGGCCGCGGCACTGAGCAGGATGCCGGGCGAGAGCCAGCCGAGCCCCGGCCCCTGGACCAGCGCGAACACGATCAATGTGACGCCGAGGGTGACGGTGAGCGCACCGGGCAGGTCGAATCTTCGAGTCCGGTCGCGCTGCGGGTCCTTGGGGATCAGCACGAAGGCGAGGACCAGTGCGGGGACCGCGAGGGCGACGTTGACGAGGAACACCGCTTCCCAGCCGAAGGCATGGGTCAGCAGTCCTCCGAGGAGTACGCCGATCACGAGTCCGGCGGCGCCTGCACCGCCCCAGATCCCCAACGCGCGGTTGCGCAAGCGGCCTTCGCGGAAGGTGACGTTGATGAGCGCCAGCGTGGTGGGAAAGACGAGCGCGCCGCCGAGGCCCTGGACCGCGCGGGCGGCCAGGAGCATTCCGGGGCCCGTCGCCAGTCCGCCCACGAAAGCCGCGGCCGCGTATAGGGTGAGGCCGGCGGCAAGGATCCGGCGCCGACCCAGGAGGTCTGCGGCCCTTCCTCCGAACAGGAGGAACCCGGCGGAGGCCACGGCGTAGGCGCTGATCACGGATTGCAGCGACTGCGCGGAGTAGTCCAGGTCACGGGCGATGTCGGGCAGTGCGACAACGACGATGTACTGGTCGAGCGAAACCGTGAACATGGCGAACGACAGCAGCGCGAGGGCCGCCGTGGCACGGTTCCAGCCGAGCCCGCTGGGTCGCGTCGCCCCGACAGATGCCACAGCAGCACTCCTCGGAAGGGGCCCGTCGAGTCCGGCACGTACAAGAATGCACCACTATGTCATGAAGATCTCCGGCGACGGGGCGCGCGGCGCGGGGAGCACCGCGTTGTCGGCCTCGACCGCGGACCCGGACCGATCCCGCGCCCGTACCGCGCCCGGTCCCACACCCGCACCCGCACCCACCTCACGGCCCGCGCCAGAGGTTGGCGAAGGCCGAGTTCTCGATGGACCGCCTCTGGCGTACGGCCTCCAGTTCCATCACCGCGTCGTGGACGATGGCCACCACCGTCGTCACCGCCTCGTCATCGAGGCCGGACTCGTCGTCGGATCGTCCCCCTTCGATACCCACGACCGAGGCGAGGGCGGCCAGGACAGGTTCCCTCTCCTCCCAGCGGGCGGCCGCCCGGCGGCGCGCGGGCGTATCGACCGGTTCCACGCGTTCCGAGCCGAAGGGCGACCGGCCGCTTCGCTTCCGCGTCAGCTCACCGTCCTCTTCCAGGGCGGCCTGGTACGCGGCCGAGAGGTCCTGGCCTCGGCGCCACAGCCAGTCCTCGATCCGCTCGTAGGGCTCCTGCCGAGTGAGCGCTGCCGCGGCCTCGCCGAGGAGCCGATCGTCCGGCGCCGGCGGCCCGCCCGGCACGATGCGGTCGCGGTCCACGGTGACCGCCCCCGCACCGATGAGGTCGATCAGCTCGGCTCCCGCAAGTGCGAGCGACAGGTCCCCCTGTCCCACGGAACGCTTCAGCCCCGGGTCCATGGCGATGATGAACAGGTCCTTCGCCGTGGTCATGAACGGCTCCCCTCGGAGACATCGACAAAGAGGCGTCCCCACCGGCCAGGCCTGCGTCCAGCGCCGGTCCAGCGGCAGGGCGACTGTCACTATCAGTATCGTCCGGGGACTCCTGTCGCAGGTGTCGTACGCCCCAGGCCGTCAGCGCGTCCTGCGCCCGGCCGCGTAGAACGCGGTGCCTCGACGCCACACCTGCGCGGACGGCTGCGTCAGTCGGCCGGAGAATGTCGCTCCGGCTCATTCAGAGGCCTCGATATACCGCGCCCCCGTCACCTCATCGGTCACGTGCATGCCGGCATTCGCGCGCGTGCCGGTTCGGCCACCAGGTCTTATTGGTTTGCCGACGGTCCGCCCAGTCGGATAGGAATCTTGCATGCTGAGTGGTAGCAAGGTCGGGCTCAGGGCCCGGCACGAGGACGACATTCCGGTCCTGCAGGCCGATCTCTACGACGACGTGGTCAACCACTCGCGGGCCCAGGGCCGGCCGTGGCGGCCGATCACACCCGGCTCGAAGGACTCGCCGCTCATCGTGGACGACACGGAGCACGGCCATGTCCCGTTCTCCGTGGTGGAGTTGGACGGCGGCACGCTGGTCGGCACCGCGGTGCTGTGGGGCATCGACAACCACAACCGGTCCGCGCACATCGGCCTCGGGCTGCTGTCGTCCGCCCGCGGCAAGGGCTACGGCACCGACGTGGTCGCGGTGCTGTGTCACTACGGTTTCGTCGTCCGCGGCCTGCAGCGGCTGCAGATCGAGACGCTGTCGGACAACGCGGCGATGCTGCGCTCCGCCGAGCGCAACGGCTTCGTCCGCGAGGGCGTGCTGCGCTCCTCCGCCTGGGTGATGGGCGAGTTCCTGGACGAGGTACTGCTCGGGCTCCTCGTGCAGGACTGGAAGCCGGACTCGAAGGGCTAGGTATAAGACTGCCGGACGGCCGAGGACCTCCAGAGGCCGGCCTTCCGGCCTCCTGGGCCAGGGGAGACAACGGTGAGCGGTCCGCCTGGTATCGCGCCAGGACGGACCGTCTGAAGGGTGTCCGGTGGGGCATCCTGGTGCGATGGATCACGCGGAAGTGGCATGGCAGTCGTGGTTGTCCGAGCTTGCTCCGTCGAAGCGGTCCGCGGCGGAGACGCTTCGTACGCAGTTCGAGACGATCGGCGTGACTGATGCCCAGGATTGGGTGAGGTCGGAGATCGACGGGAACCAGCCGCAGCTGGCGCGCCTTGTGCTCCTTCGCTCCCTGTGGCGCGGGGCGATCGACGGCTGGGCCGACCCGGGAGCTCTGGAGCAAGTGGCGGCGGCCCGGCGGCTGCTGGACGCGGGCGCGGACAGGCAGGACCTGGTGCTCCTGGCTCGAGCCATAGCCTATGAAGCCGTCTTCATCACCGTCGACGAGCTCGATTGCGGCGCAGACGTGAACGTCTCCGGCATCGATGTCGGCTGGATGGTCATGGAATCCGGCGAGGACGGGTCTCCCACCGGCCGCGTCCTCTCGGGTCTTCACGAGGATCTGCTGACGATGGATCCAGGTGGACGCGACGGAACAGATCTGTGGCGGTGACCAAGGCTTGTGCGGGGCCGTAGCCGTGAACCGTGTCCGCGACCGGCAAGCCATGCCGGCGCTTCGGGCGGCCACGGCCCCCTTGCGTGATCGACGCACCGTGACGGTCAGGGTGCATCCGGAGTTCGAAGCCCCGGCGGTCGTATGAGCGTCAGACAGCCCACTTACTGACGCCGCTGGCCAAGGACACAGAACTCGTTGCCCTCCGGGTCTGCCAGGACCACCCACGACTGGTCACCCTGGCCGATGTCGACATGCTGGGCGCCATGGGCCACGAGGCGGGCCACCTCGGCCTCCTGGTCATCAGGCCTGAAGTCGAGATGCAGTCGGCTCTTCGCCTTCTTGGTCTCGTCGACCCGGACGAAATCCAACCCCGGCATACGATCCGGCGCCGGGCGGATCTCGAACTCGTCATCGGAGGAGTGGACCACAACCCAACCAAGAGCCTCGGCCCACCACTGCCCCAGCGTCACCGGATCTACCGAGTGAACGATTACCTGCTCCCATTCCAAGGTCATCCGCAGAGCCTACACCTGCGCCTTTACGTCGGGTCAGGCCGGCAACTCATGAAGTTCCGGGCTTGATTCACCCGCCGGCATGCTCGGGCCCGCGCCCAGGTGCGACGGTGCCCTGCCCCGCCCGCCGCCACAGCCCGGCGATACCCGGCGACACCCGGCTGCGCAGTGTCCGCACCATGTCGAGGAGCAGAGTTCCATCCTGATACGGATACGGCCAATGGGAGGGACACGCTCCGACCTTGGGGGCGCCGGCCCTCGAAAGGCGTGCGGGGCCTGGGATCCGGAGGGCCGGTGGCTTCCGGTGTCGCGCAAGGATCGCTGGGCCGTCATGGAGCGGTCACAGAGCCGTCTTGGCCCCGTCGAACTCGGGGCCTTCCGGATGGCTTGAAACCACGCAGCTCAATCCCCCACGCCCGCACCGCCGTTGATCGACTCACATACTGCGCTGACCGGCGGCGGGCGCCGTTGCGCCCCGGCCGGAATGACCACTCGACCTCATCCCAAGCTCCTGGGGGAGACTTGCGCGCACACGTGCACAGAGCACGCGCCTTCACCATCGCGGCCGCCACATCGGTGGCGCTGGTGGCAGGCATGACCGGCCCCGTGACGGCGATCGCCGCGAACGCGACGGCCACACCGAACATCACACACGTCGACGGCAACCAGCGGATCCCGCTCATCACGGGCGACCGCGTGGTGGTGGACGCCAAGGGCCGGATGGTGGGCTTCGAGTCCGCCGAGGGCCGTGAACACATACCCGTACAGGTACAGCGCTTCGAGGAGCACACCCTGGTGGTGCCCAGCGACGCGCGGCGCCTGATCGCCGCCGGCAAGCTGGACCAGCGGCTCTTCGACCTCGACGTGCTCACCGACGCGCGGCTGCGCAAGAGCCATCGGGACGGAATCAAGCTGATCGTGCAGTACGAGGGAGGTGCCGGTGCCGCACGCGCCGAGGTGCGCGCGGCCGGCGACACCCAGCTGCGGCGCACGTTCCCGACCATCGACGCCGACGCCATCCGTACGTCCCGGGACGACGTCGCCAGGGTGTGGGACGCGCTGACCGACCGGCAGAGCAGCGGCGCGCGTGCCACCGCCTCCGGCATCGGCAAGGTGTGGCTGGACGGGGTGCGCGCGGCGAGCCTGGACCGCAGCGTCCGGCAGATCGGCGCCGACAAGGCGTGGGAGTCGGGGTACGACGGCACGGGCGTGACGATCGCCGTGCTCGACACCGGCGTCGACAAGACCCACGACGACCTCAAGCCCCAGGTTGTCGGCGAGAAGAACTTCTCCGCCTCCCCCGACGCCGTGGACCGTGTCGGACACGGCACCCACGTCGCGTCGATCGCCGTGGGCACCGGCGCCAGGTCCGGTGGACGGTTCAAGGGCGTCGCCCCCGGCGCCAAGGTGATCAGCGGGAAGGTCCTCGACGACGAGGGTTACGGCGACGACTCCGCCGTCATCGCGGGCATGGAGTGGGCCGCCGCCGAAGGCGCGGACGTGGTCAACCTCAGCCTCGGCGGCGCCGACAGCCCCGGCGTCGACCCGCTGGAAGCCACGGTCGACAGGCTGTCCGCCGAGAAGGGCATCCTGTTCGCCGTCGCGGCGGGCAACGAGGGCGAGGCCGGCGACTCGACGGTGGGCTCGCCCGGCAGTGCGGACGCCGCGCTGACAGTCGGCGCCGTCGACAAGGACGACAAACTCGCACCCTTCTCCAGCATCGGTCCACGGGTCGGCGACGGCTCCGTCAAGCCGGACGTGACCGCGCCCGGGGTCGCCATCACCGCGGCCGCCGCACCCGGCAGCGCCATCGACACGCGCCCCGGCACACCGCATCCCGCACCGGGGTACCTTCAGCTCGACGGCACCTCCATGGCCACCCCGCACGTGGCGGGCGCGGCCGCGATCCTGAAGCAGCGGCATCCGGCCTGGAAGTCCACCGAGCTCAAGGGCGCGCTGACCGCGTCCGCCAAGGGTGGCGCCTACACCGCCTTCCAGCAGGGCTCGGGCCGTATCCAGATCGACAAGGCACTGGCCCAGAGCGTCGTCTCCGATCCGGTCTCGATGAATTTCGGCATGGCGCAGTGGCCTCACGGCGACGACCGGCCCGCCACCCAGAAGGTCGCCTACCGCAACCTCGGGACCACCGACGTGACCCTCGACCTGTCGGTGTCCACCCTGGACCCGAAGGGCAAGCCGGCCCCGGCAGGGTTCTTCACGCTCGGCGCCTCGAAGGTGACGGTGCCCGCCGGTGGCAGGGCCGAGGTCGACCTCGTCGCGGACACCAGGGTCGGCGACTCCGACGGCACCTATTCGGGCTACGTCACCGCCACCGGGGCGGGCCAGTCGGTCCGCACGGCCGCGGTGGCCGTACGGGAGGCGGAGTCGTACGACCTCACGCTCAGGACCGTCGGCCGTGATGGCACGGACGCCCAGAACTTCTCCAGCACGCTCAACGGCGTCGCCGGCCCCGCCGCCGGGTTCGCGGCTCGCATCGACAACGAGCCGGGCAGCCACACGATCCGTGTGCCCAAGGGCTCGTACACCTTGAACACGGCCGTCTACCAGGACCCGTCGGACTTCACCAAGGGCACCGACTGGCTCGCCCAGCCGAAGCTGGACATCTCCGGCGACACCACGATCACCTCCGACGCACGCACGGCCAAGCCGGTGGACCTCACCGTGCCCGGCATCGACCGGGCGGATTACGGGGGTACCTACTACGAGGTCGCCACCGAGAGCGGCCGCATCGGCAACGGCTGGGTCCTCAGGGGCTTCACCGGCTTCCGCACCGCCCACATGGGTCCGGCCGTCACCGACGGCTCGCTGCTGCAGACCTGGGACGCGCACTTCCTCAAGGACGCCACCACCCAGTATTCGGTGGCCTTCGGTGGTGGGACGAACCTGGTCGCGACCGGCTACACCAAGCATGTGAAGGCGAAGGAGCTGGCCACGCTCAAGGTCGGTCTCGGTGCCTCCGCCCCCGGGAAGTCGGCTCTCGCCTCCCCGTTCGCCCATCTCCCGGGCGCGCCGGAGGGCAACGGGTTCTCCGCCCCCCAGGCGGCGCCGGGCACGCGCACGTTCCTTGTCTCCACCGCCGACGGTGTCGAGTGGCTCACCAAGGTCAACCAGTTCGGCGAGCCCGACGAGTGGGGCTACCCGGCCTGGGAGGGCAGCTGGGAGATGGTCCGTCCGAAGCGGTACGAGGCGGGCAGGACGTATCGGGAGACCTTCAACACGGGCGTCGTAGGCCCGCTCCTGGGCGAGCGGACGGGCGTCTTCCGCACCGCTCCCGACCCGGCGACGGGCGAGCAGCAGCTCATCGGCGCGGTACCCCTGTTCGCCGACGGCGAGGGCCACATCGGATCCACGCCGTACACCTCGGCCACGTCGACGCTGTACCGCGACGGCGTCAAGGTCGGCGAGAACGACGATCCGCTGAGCGGCTCGCAGCCCTTCACGGTCGACGCCGCCGACGCCGAGTACCGACTGGTGACCTCCGTGGAACGCCCGGCGGAAATCGCGGCTGCCTCCACCCGCGTGGACACCGGCTTCACGTTCCGCTCGAAGCAGGTCGCGGAGACCACGGCGCTGCCGGTGTCCACGGTCCGCTTCGCCGCCCCTGTCGATCTCGCCTCGCGCGCACCGGCGCACGCGCCGGTCGTCGTCCCGGTGACCGTGCAGGGCTCGGCCGCCGGGAAGAACCTCAAATCGCTGAAGATTTCGGTGAGTTACGACGACGGCAGCACCTGGCAGCCCGTGAAGGTCCAGAACGGCAGGATCTCCGTGAAGAATCCGGCGAAGGACAAGGGGATCTCGTTCTCCGCCGTGGTCACGGACCAGCAGGACAACACGTCGACGCTGACCATCCGTAACGCGTGGTTCGGCAAGTGACGCTGCCCTGTCGACCGACGTAGCCGGTCACGGCGCCACCACCTCGGGGTGGTGGCGCCGTGCGTTCGGGGAACTTCGCCGCACGGCGCCGCCGCGGGCCCGGTCCTCGGTCCGCGATTTCGGCGGAGACTATGAGCCTTTTCCATCTTGATCAGGTGGCGAGTTCGAGTGCGACGACGGCACGGACGACGACGCCAGCCGCGCAGGTTCTTGCCTCGGAACGGGACACGGACAGCAGGGCCTGCGTCCTGATACGCCTTGTCAGCCCAGCACTTGACGTCGTCAGCGGCGAGAGCGGCGGGAATGCCGTGGGTCCGGGCCGCGGTCAGATCGTGCACGGCTCCGGGTAGCACGTTCGAGGCCCAGATCAAGCGGCCGGCTGGATCCGCGAGGACCTGCACGTTCATCCCGTGGGCCTCCTTCTTCCCCGAGTAGTACGGCCTGTCGGCGGCGATGCGGTCGATCGGCCGCACGGTGCCGTCGAGGATCACGTACGCCTTCTTCCGTACCGTCGTCATGGCCTGTTCCAGCGTGGGAGCGAGAGCGGCCAGGAGGTCGACGGCCTCGCGTATGTGCCGGTGGACCGTCGCGATCCCCTGACGCGGAAACCTGCTGCGAGGCGGGCGTAGGTGTCGCCACAGCGCAGGTGGGCCAGGACGAGCACGGCCTGCCGGCCACAGGTCAGGCGCCGCCACCAGGAGCCGCTCCGACGGCGGTGGCCTGCGAGGAGACCGGTAGGTGCTGCAGAGTGCGGAGGGACAGATCGATACCGGACGGGTAGACAAGCACGCGAAAGCTCCTGGCAGACTGGTGATCTTGGTCGAAATCCCACCTACCAGGGGCTTCACCCTCTTGTCAGCCCAACGGCGTACTGCTGATGCAGGTTGAAAAGGCTCAATGTCAGTGCCGTGCTGTTCACTTGGCCGCGTGGACGCCTCTGCTCTGCGCGCCCGTCTGAACGACGCCTGGCGCGCGCCCGAATTGCACTGCCCGCTGCCCATTCATGGGACAGGGCATGTCTGTGTGCCCAGTGACGCGGAGGATCTGGCCGAGCTGGAGCGCGTCATTGCGGACGTGGTCGACGGGGCGGGTCTGCCTGTACGTGCGTGGGTCGTCGGGGGTAGGGCGGCAGGGGTGCCCGACGGTCCGCCGGTGGGCGGGGAGGGTGGGCTCCCCATCGGCGGGGAGGGCGGGCTGCTGGAGCTGCGCGGGTGGGCGCTGGCCGAGCACTGGGTCGGATACGGCGTGACGGCCACCGCCGATGGCCCGCGCCGCGTCGTGATCCTCGCCCGGCGCGCGTTCACCCGCCCGCCCGGTGTCGGGTGGGTGGCGTTGCTGCGGGAGACCACCGGGTGGACGGAGCCCGATCGGTGCGGCGTCGACTGGGCCGCGACGGAGGCAGCGCTGTGCACCGCGCTGCCCGGTGACTACAAGGACATCGTCGACGCCTTCGGCGCGGGCAGCTTCGACGAGTACCTGGACCTACTGGTGCCGGGTGCGCTGGGCACGGATCTAGTCTCCTGGGGCCAGGACATGGAGCGGTACGCCGACCTGTACCGGCCATACCCGGTCCACCCCGCGCCCGGCGGCGTGCTCATATGGGGGACCTCCGAGCAGGAGCTGACCTTCCACTGGCTGACCGGACCGGCCGATCCCGACGACTGGCCGGTTCTGGTGCAGTACCTGGACGGTGAGTGGCAGCGCTTCGACTGCGGCATCGGCGAGTTCGTGCTGCGCCTGCTCACCGACCGCACCCCGCCGTTCGCCTTCCCACCCTCCGCCGGACCGTTCCCCCACTGGTTCGCTTCATGGGAGCTGCCGGAGCGCTGAGCCCTTTCCAACCCGGCTGTCAGCGCCGCTGACCATGCTCGGCGAAGCGTCTGGGCCGCCGGGACCGACTGCGGATCTGCTGGGCATGACCTCGCTACAGATCGGTGCGTTCGGTCGTCAGCAGGCCGATGAGCAGCGCAGGCATGAGGTTGGAAAAGGCTCAATTGCTCTCCCTGCTCTCCGTGCTCTCCGCACCGAGGCTTGACCGGTGGACCTGCGGCGACGTAGTTTCTAGCGCACCGGTTCGTGAGTTCATGGAAGGAGGCGCATTCGGATGTCGACCATCTCCGAAGCACATCGCCTCGCTCACGAGACCGCCTGGACTCCAGGTCGTGTAGCACACGGCTGCTGAGCAGCCCCTTTACCGGCGTGCCCGTTTGCGGCCCCGGCATCTTCCGATCTCTGTCACCGGCTTCGGCACGTCGTTGCGTGCTGCCACGCGCCGGGTTCTTGTGCTGCGCCACCGAATACAGAAGGCTTCCGAAATGGCGACTTGGGCAATTGGATCGACCGCGCACCGAAATGAGGAAGTGCCATGGTAGCGGCGCGGATCACGGTCAATGGGGAAGAAACTCCACTCTCACCGGCTGCGCCCCACACCACGGTGCTGGATTTTCTGCGCGAGCGTGGCCTCACGGGCACCAAGGAGGGCTGCGCCGAGGGTGAATGCGGTGCCTGTTCGGTCCTGGTGGCCCGCCCCGGGGTGAACAAGCCCACCGACTGGGTGGCGGTCAACGCCTGTCTGGTGCCGGCCGCGGCGCTCGACGGTCAGGAGGTCATCACCTCCGAAGGTCTCGCCACCGCCGGGGAACCCGGCAGGCCACCCACGCTGCACCCCGTGCAGGAGGAGATGGCCGTCCGCGGTGGATCCCAATGCGGTTACTGCACGCCGGGGTTCGTCTGCAGCATGGCGGCCGAGTACTACCGACCCGACCGCTGCGCGCACGCCGACCCGGCCGAGGGCGCCGACTCCGAGCACGGTCCGAACGGTTTCGATCTGCACGCGCTGAGCGGGAACCTGTGCCGCTGCACCGGATACCGCCCGATCCGCGATGCCGCGTTCGCCGTCGGTACGCCCACCCAGGAGGACGCCCTGGCGCAGCGTCGCGAGCAGTCCCCGCCCGAGCCGGTCGCCACCGCGTACACCCAGGGTGACAGCGCGTTCCTGCGGCCGGGCACCCTGCCCGAAGCGCTGCGGCTGCTGCGCGAGCGGACGGACGCGGTGGTGGTCGCCGGAAGCACCGACTGGGGCGTGGAGGTGAACATCCGTGCCCGGCGGGCCAGTTGTGTGGTCGCCGTCGACCGCCTGCCCGAAATGCGGGAACTTCGCGTCGAATCGGACCACGTCGTGATCGGGGCGGCGCTGACGCTCACCGAGATCGAACGACGCCTCGACGGCAGGATCCCGCTGCTGGCAGAGCTGTTCCCGCAGTTCGCCTCCCGGCTCATCCGCAACAGTGCGACCCTCGGCGGCAATCTGGGGACCGGCTCCCCCATCGGTGACAGCCCGCCGGTGCTGCTGGCGCTCGAGGCGTCGGTGGTGCTCGCCGACGCCGACGGTGAGCGCGAAGTCCCACTGGCGGAGTACTTCACCGGCTACCGGCAGAGCGTACGCCGGCCCGGGGAGCTGATCCGGGCGGTGCGCATACCGCTGAAGCTGTCGCCGGTGTCGGCCTTCCACAAGATCGCCAAGCGTCGCTTCGACGACATCTCCAGCGTGGCGGTCGCCTTCGCGCTCGACATCGAGGACGGGATCGTCCGCAAGGCACGCATCGGTCTGGGCGGCGTGGCCGCCACTCCGATCCGCGCCCTCGCCACCGAGGCGGCCCTGGAGGGCAAGCCGTGGACGGCGGAGACCGTCGAGGCGGCGGCCGGGGTGCTGCAGGCCCAGGGCACCCCCATGAACGATCACCGCGCCAGCGCCGGCTACCGCTCCGCGATGCTCGGCCAGAGCCTGTTGAAGCTGTACGCGCACACCACCGAGGCGGTCTCGTCATGAGCCATTTGTCCGAGCGTCCCGCACGGCCCGTCGTCGGCCTCTCGATGCCGCACGAGAGCGCCAACCTGCACGTCACCGGTACTGCGCTCTACACCGACGACCTGGTCCACCGGACCAAGGACGTGCTGCACGCCCACCCGGTCCAGGTGATGAAGGCCCACGGCAGGATCACGGCGCTGCGCACCGAGCCCGCGCTCGCCGTGCCCGGTGTGGTCCGCGTACTGACCGGTGCCGACGTGCCCGGCGTCAACGACGCCGGTATGAAGCACGACGAACCGCTGTTCCCCGACGAGGTCATGTTCCACGGCCACGCGGTCGCCTGGGTGCTCGCCGAGACACTGGAGGCGGCCCGGATCGGCGCGGCGGCGGTCGAGGTCGAACTCGAGGAACTGCCCTCCGTGATCACGTTGCAGGACGCGATCGCGGCCGACAGTTTCCACGGCGCCCGGCCCATGATGGTGACGGGCGACGTCGACGCCGGCTTCGGCGACTCCGCGCACGTGTTCACCGGCGAGTTCCAGTTCTCCGATCAGGAACACTTCTATCTCGAGACGCACGCGGCGCTGGCGCTTGTCGACGAGAGCGGGCAGGTGTTCGTCCAGAGCAGCACCCAGCATCCTTCGGAGACCCAGGAGATCGTCGCGCACGTGCTGGGCCTGCACAGCCACGAGGTGACCGTGCAGTGTCTGCGGATGGGCGGCGGTTTCGGCGGCAAGGAGATGCAGCCGCACGGGTTCGCCGCCGTCGCCGCGCTCGGCGCCACCCTGACCGGTCGCCCGGTTCGGGTGCGGCTCAACCGGACCCAGGACCTGACCATGTCCGGCAAGCGCCATGGGTTCCACGCCACGTGGAAGATCGGCTTCGACGCCGAAGGCCGCATCCAGGCGCTGGACGCCACCCTGACCGCGGACGGCGGCTGGAGTCTGGACCTGTCCGAGCCGGTGGTGGCCCGCGCGCTGTGCCACATCGACAACACGTACTGGATTCCCCACGCGCGCGTCACCGGGCGCATCGCCAGGACCAACAAGGTCTCCAACACCGCTTTCCGCGGCTTCGGCGGACCGCAGGGCATGCTGGTGATCGAGGACATCCTGGGCCGGTGCGCGCCACTGCTCGGCCTGGATCCCATGGATCTGCGGGAGCGCAACTTCTACCGGCAGGGGCAGGGGCAGACGACGCCGTACGGACAGCCGGTCACTCATCCGGAACGGATCTCCATCATCTGGAATCAGGTTCGGGACGACGCCGGCATCGCCGATCGCCAGCGCGACATCGTGGCCTTCAACGCCACGCACCCGAACACCAAACGGGCGCTGGCCGTCACCGGTATCAAGTTCGGAATCTCGTTCAACCTCACCGCCTTCAACCAGGGCGGCGCACTCGTGCTGATCTACAAGGACGGCTCCGTCCTGATCAACCACGGCGGCACCGAGATGGGGCAGGGCCTGCACACCAAGATGCTGCAGGTGGCCGCGACCACCCTGGGTATCCCGTTGCACAAGGTACGGCTGGCCCCGACTCGGACCGACAAGGTGCCCAACACATCCGCCACCGCCGCCAGTTCGGGTGCGGATCTCAACGGTGCAGCGGTGAAGAACGCCTGCGAGCAGTTGCGGGGGCGACTGCTGCAGGTGGCCGGCACGCAGCTGGGGGCGAACGCCTCGGACGTGCGCATCGTCGAGGGCGTCGCGCGCGTCCTGGGCAGTGACAAGGAGCTGGCCTGGGACGACCTGGTGCGGACCGCGTACTTCCAGCGAGTTCAGCTGTCGGCGGCCGGTTTCTACCGGACCGAGGGTCTGCACTGGGACGTGAAGGCGTTCAGGGGCTCGCCGTTCAAGTACTTCTCCTACGGTGCCGCCGCGACCGAGGTGGAGGTGGACGGCTTCACCGGCGCGTACCGCATCCGGCGCGTGGACATCGTGCACGATGTCGGCGACAGTCTGTCTCCGATGATCGACATCGGCCAGGTCGAGGGCGGTTTCGTACAGGGCGCCGGGTGGCTGACGCTCGAGGACCTGCGCTGGGACACCGGTGACGGGCCGAACCGCGGCCGGCTGCTGACCCAGGCCGCGAGTACGTACAAGCTGCCGAGCTTCTCGGAGATGCCCGAGGAGTTCAACGTACGGCTGCTGGAGAACGCGACCGAGGAGGGCGCGGTCTACGGGTCCAAGGCCGTGGGTGAGCCTCCGCTGATGCTGGCGTTCTCGGTGCGGGAAGCTCTGCGGCAGGCCGCCGCGGCGTTCGGGCCCGCCGGAGTCAGCGTGCAACTCGCCTCCCCCGCGACACCGGAGGCGGTGTACTGGGCCGTCGAAGCGGCCCGCGGGAGCGCCGTGCGGCGTGACGACCACGCTCCCGGGGCCGGGGCGATCCCCACGGACACGAGCGCTCTGAGCAATGCCTGACATGACCTGGGTCGCCGCGGTCGCGCGGTTGCGAGCACGCCGGGAAGCCGGCGTGCTCGTGACCGTCGCGACCGTGCGCGGCCACGCACCCCGCAGGGCCGGCGCCAAGCTCGTGGTGGGGCGGACCGAAACCTGGGGTTCGATCGGTGGCGGCAACATCGAGGCTGTCGCGATCGATCGGGCCCGCGAGCTGATCGGCTCGCCCGATCCGGAGTCGGAGCTGATCGAGTTCGCCCTCAACGACAAGGTCACCAGCCGGCACGGCGTGCAATGCTGCGGCGGTGTCGTCGGCGTCCTGCTCGAACCGCTGCCGGTGGTCCAAGCGGTGGCGATCTTCGGTGTCGGGCATGTGGGGCTGGAGCTGGCACGCATCCTGGCCCGCCACGACCTCGATCTGCACCTGATCGACACGCGCCCCGACGTACTCACCGACGAGCGGCTCGGGGTGCTCGCGGACGCTGTGGCCCAGATCCACGTGCACCACGTACCGCTGCTTCCGGAGGAGGTGCTCACGGAGCTGCCGCCCGGCACCCACGCCCTGATCATGACCCACGATCACGCCGAGGACGCCGCACTGTGCGACGCCGCACTGCGCACCCCCGGTCTGGGCTCGATCGGGCTGATCGGCTCGGCCGCCAAATGGGCGCGGTTCCGGCACCGCCTGTCCACCGAGGGCGGCCACGACGCCGCCACCATCGACCGCATCAAGACCCCGATCGGAATCACCGGGATCACCGGCAAGGAACCGGCCACGATCGCGGTGAGCGTCGCGGCGGACCTGCTCCGGACCTTCGAACAGGACGGCCACCGGACCGGGCCGAACGTGGTCGCCGCCGCGCAGGAACCCGCCACCATCCAATAGCGCGGACTCCGGCCGAGGAGGCCGGAGGGCCGGACATACAGATCCAGGCCCCTCCCCGCAGAGAACATCGCGACTCACCGGGAGGTTCGTCTCCGCGCCAGCTGCCAGGGCGAGGTCGGCGCCGATCAGGGGCTGTAGCTCGCGCTCGTAACACTGCCGGAGGGGCAGGGACCTCGCGGCGATCCTTAAACGGCTGTCTGCCGGCTGGGAAGTGGATTTCCTCGAAGACCGCCCATCGTGCGCGCCGCGAGGGCGGACCGCGTCGTTGCGCGTGCCGCGGTGCCCACTACAGGCGCACGCCTGTTCCGGGGCCGTGTCCAGGCTCGGGGCTGGGCTGCTTGTGCTCTTGGCTGCCCGGGGTGGCGGCTGGGGTCCTTTGCTCCCGGTCTGCGATGGCGCGGCGGCGGGCGTCGGCCTCCCGAGTGAAGGCGGCGAGGCGCTCAAGGTTTTCCGGCGAGCGCAGCCATGTCGCGGGGTTCGTCGTCCGTCCCTCCATGTCCGGCTCTGCGACGTCGTCGAATGCGGCGGCGAGGTCCAGCTGCTGGGGCATCGCAGCCCGCTGGCGGGCGTCGTGTACGACGGCGGCGGATGCGGCATCAACAAGCGATGGGGCGGGACGGACATCCACGCGGCGATCGTAAACCTGCTCGCGGGGACGGACATCCACGCGGCGATCGTGGACCTGCTCGCGGGCCATTTGCCGGCAACGGACCGGCGGCAGCGCTCTCCCGGGTGGCGCCCGCGCCGGAACTCTTCGTGGGGCGGCCACGAGGGCCGTTGTCAGAGGCGATTGGCAAGATTGCGGCCATGAATGTCACTCCTGTCACTCCGCCACGGCCGATCGACGTTGCCGCGGTCTTTCCCCAACTGGCTTCGCTGGCCCGCACGGCGACCCGCCTGCACCCCCGCCCTGGGGCGCCGACGTGGCACGACAGCTCGATCGGCGGGCCGCTGCTGTGGCCCGCTGAGGAGCCGTGGCCGCACTGCGAGGAACCGCATGTGGTGGATGGCATCAACCCAGCCCAGTCCCCGGCGGATCTGCGGCTGGAACGACGGATCTTCGCCGCCTCGTACGGCCGGGACCTGACTCCGGAGGAACGGGAGACTCTCGAGCGGATCCGACCCCCTCGCACGTATCCGGTGAGGCTGGCGGTCCAGGCGTACGACGGCCCCATAGCGATGCTGCCCGTCGCGCAGCTGTACGTAAGGGATGTGCCCGATCTGAGCCCGCCGGAGGGCAAGGACCTGCTGCAGGTTCTGTGGTGCCCCTTCGATCATCCGATCATGCCCAGGACCCTGCTCTTCTGGCGTTCGGCAGCCGCCGTCACCGACATTCTCGACACGCCCCCCGAGCCGCCCGCAGTGCAGTTCGACGGCTATCTACCGGAACCGTGCGTGCTCGAACCGGAGCAGATCACCGAGTACCCCGACCATCTGGAGCTGAGCGAAGAACTGCGGGAGCAGCTCAAGCAGTGGAATGTGCCGCAGGCAGCAGAGGAAGACATGGACCCGGACACGTACTACGACTGTGTGCTGTCCAACGCACCCGGCTGGAAGGTCGGCGGCTGGCCCGCTTGGAACTCCACCGACCCCAGCTCGCAGCCCTGCTCCGAGTGCGGCACCGGCATGGAGGTCCTGATGACCGTCGCCACGTTCGAGGAAGGGGACGACGCCGGGAACAGCTGGTCTCCGCACCCCCACCCAGGTGCTGGACCGTACCCCGGCCACCGCGGCTACAACGCGACCGGTGTCCAGATAGGCAGCGGCTACCGGCAGCACCTGTTCGTCTGCCCGGCGGAGCCCGAGCATCCGCACATCGAGTTGATGACGTAGCCCGTCCGCAGTGTGCAGCCGGGGCGTCACGGTGCGGGCATGCCGTGACGCCGGGTGGCCGCGAGGCTCGGGGTGCCTACCTGCGGCCCGACATCCGAGAGGGAAGCAGGCCATCCCTGACACGACCGCGACGCATCGCCCCGGTTGAGGGCGTCCCGGTGAGCTCGCCGGTCGGTAGAAGAACGCACCTGTCTGAGCGGCGGGCATCGCTGCCGGACATTGACGTCGCCGTTGAGTCCGCGCGACGCCTGGAGGTTTACAACCGGATCATCGAACGCTTCGGGAAGGAGCGGGTCGCGGTCACCGGGATGCCCGAGACCTACCGCGCTCGCCACGCGCTCAGGGACACCGGGCTCGCGCTCGGGCTTCCCCCGCACGTCGTCGACAAGGTGGCGAAGTCGTTTCCGCACATCAGGGCCTGAGACATCCGCGGCGCGCTCGTCGAGCTCCCCGAGCTGCGCCGACTGAACGCAGAGGCCGGCTCGTACGGTCTGTTGTGGGAGCTCGCCGAGGGCCTGGACGCCCTGCCGCGCGGGATCGCGATTTACCCCTGCGACGTCATCCTGTCCAACCCCACCCTCCTGGACCGGCTGCCGGTACAGCCGACGCCGCCCGGCCAGTACCCGATGGTCCAGGCGGACAAGGAGGATGTCGATTCTCTGGGGGTCGAAGCTGTTGCTGTGAGGTCTGGCTCATGTTGATGCAGCTCAGCGACTTGGTAGCTGAGTCTATGCACCACGACACCTGTGGTGCTAGGCCGTGTTGCCAGAGAAGGCTGGTGAGCCGGGTGCACCCCAGACTTCGCCGTCGAGCAGCGCCATTCCCAGTACAGGCCACGCCTCCCGTCTGCGACGGTGCAGCCGCGTGGTGTCCATCTCGCTGCATAAACTGTTGGCTCGTGTGCCTGTCTGTGATGTCAACGTGCAACACGGACGGTTTCCCGTTCGACCGAAGGACTGAGCTGTGCCCGACCGACCTGAGATTGTCTGCATCTGCGGCTCTACTCGGTTCGTGGACGAGATGCGTGCGGCGAACCGTGATCTGACCTTCGCAGGTGCCATCGTCGTCGCGCCAGGCGAAGCAGACGAGTTGATCACCGACGAGCAGAAGACCGCGCTGGATGCTCTCCACCTGCGCAAGATCGACGTGGCTGACCGGGTTCTGGTCATCAACCCCGGCGGGTATATCGGCGAGTCCACGAGCAGGGAGATCGCGTATGCCCCACGCCACCGGAAAGCCGATCTCGTTCACCGATCCCGTCTAACCAGTGATCTGCTGCGCGGTGAACCGACTAAAGCGTGTTGCAGAAGGCTGTGATCTGGGCATCTCCCGTGTATGCGTGGGGTGTTGATTCCTAATGCCGTTTGTCAAGCCGCGAGGGCGGTAGGTGGCGTGAGTTCGTAGCAGCGTTCGTCGCGGAGGAGGGCCCAGAGGACGTTGACGCGGCGGCGGGCGAGGGCGAGGACGGCTTGGGTGTGGCGCTTGCCTTCGGCGCGTTTGCGATCGTAGAACCGGCGGGACTCGTCGCTGCGTCGGATGCTGAACAGTGCGGAGGTGTAGAGGACGCGCTGGAGGCGGCGGTTGTAGCGTTGCGGGCGCCGCAAGTTCCCGCTGATCTTGCCGGAGTCGCGCGGGACC